>JBAXDA010000001.1:0-28625 GCA_037141215.1 Candidatus Firestoneibacteriota bacterium
TTGAAGTCGCCAGGAATGTGGCTAAAAAATACCCCGACATTGAGTTTGGAGATGTTATCGTAGATAATATGTGCATGCAATTGGTTCAAAAACCGGAGCTTTACGATGTACTCGTACTCCCGAACCTCTACGGCGACATAATTTCTGATCTTTGCGCCGGACTCGTTGGCGGGCTTGGAGTCGCTCCGGGCGCGAATATCGGACCGGAGTCAGCGGTATTTGAAGCAACCCACGGAAGCGCCCCCAAATACAAAGGCTTGAACAAAGTAAACCCCGCCGCCCTCATACTCTCCGGAGCCCTTATGCTTGAGCATATAGGAGAGCATGACGCATCAAAACGGCTAGAAAGAGCAGTTGCCGAGGTCATAAAGGAAGGCAGGAATGTGACCTATGATATGAAAGCCGACAGGAACGATCCGAGCGCGGTCGGTACCCGTGAAATGGGAGACGCTATTATCAAAAAGTTGCGGCAAGGCAAAGGCTGCTGATTTTTTGAGGATAGGTTTAGTCCTGCTGTCTCTTTATCCTTTAAAAAGTAATCAAATACAACAGGAGCCAATATGAAAAGAGCTAAGGTTTCAGTTATCGGAGCCGGGCAGGTTGGCGGAATAGTCGCCTTCCAGATCGCCCAAAAGGAACTTGCAGATATAGTTCTCGTGGATATAGTAGAAGGGATGCCTCAGGGCAAGGCGCTTGATATCAGCCAGTCGGCCGGCATTGAGCATTTTGACGCCAGGGTCAGCGGCACTAACAATTATGCCGACATCAAAGAAAGCGATATAGTTGTTATTACGGCAGGCGTGGCAAGAAAACCCGGTATGACCAGGGAAGACCTTCTCAAGATAAACTCTGAGATTGTTAAAAAGGCCTCCGAGGCCGTAAAAGCTTACGCTCCGAACGCTTTTGTTATCTCTGTAACAAATCCCCTGGATATTATGACCCAGCTTGTTTACAAAACTACAGGGTTTAAAAAGAATAAAGTCCTGGGCATGGCAGGGGTTCTGGATTCTGCCAGGTTCGCTCTTTTTATTGCTGAAGAGCTTGGGGTTTCCGTTAAAGATATTTTTCCGATGCTCCTCGGCAGCCACGGGGATACAATGGTCCCTCTTCCTCGCTATACCACGGTCTCCGGAATTCCTCTTACAGAACTGCTTCCCGCGGATAAAATAAGCAGTATTGCGGAACGCGCGAGGAACGGAGGGGCCGAGATTGTAGCTCTGCTCAAGACCGGAAGCGCTTATTTCGCGCCCGGCAGTTCCGCTGTTGCTATGGTGGAAAGTATTCTTAAAGACCAGAAACGCATCCTTCCCTGCTCGGTATATCTTGACGGAGAATATGGCATTAAAGGTGTTTTCATAGGGGTTCCCGTTAAACTCGGGAAAGACGGCGTTGAACAGATAATCGAAATGAAATTGACAGCCGAAGAAACGGCAGCGCTTAAAAGATCCTCCGAGGCAGTGGCTAAGGGAGTTAAAGAACTCGGAATCTAGCGCAAAGTTGGAAAGATGATCTCACAAAAAACAATAATAAACGCAGTCCGCGATCTGTGCATCAAGGCAAACCTTGAACTGCGCCCTGATGTTGTTAAAGCGTTGGGCTCTGCGTTGAAAAAGGAGAACACCCCCGGCGCAAAAAGACTGCTCTCCATCCTTCTTGAAAATTGCTCAATAGCAAAGAATGACCGAATACCGATCTGCCAGGACACCGGAATGGCTGTAGTATTTGTCGAGCTCGGCCAGAATGCAAAGATACAGGGCAGCCTTTCCTCCGCAATAAACAAGGGTGTGGCGGCCGGCTACAAGAACGGCTTCCTGCGGAAATCCATAGTTTCAGATCCTCTCCTTCGGAAGAATACGGGAACGAATACACCCGCCGTAATTTATTATGACCTGCTTCCGGGCCGTTCAATTAAACTGACTGTCCTCCCGAAAGGGTTCGGCTCTGAGAACAAATCAAAACTTTATATGCTAAACCCTACCGCCGGTTACAAAGAGATAGTGAACTCTGTTCTCCAAGCGGTAAAAGAAGCAGGGCCTGACGCCTGCCCCCCTTATGTTGTCGGAGTCGGCATAGGCGGTGACGCGGCAAAAGCCTGTTATCTCGCAAAGAAAGCTCTCACAAAACCTGTCGGGTTCAACGCCGAGAAGCCGCACTTCAGAATTATGGCAAAAGAAATTCTTTTAAAAGGTAATAAATTCAAGATCGGACCTCTCGGCGCAGGAGGCAAACCCACACTTCTGGGCGTGAATATCCTCTCCATGGCGACGCATATAGCAGGACTCCCGGTGGCGGTTAATATATCATGTCATGCACTGCGGTCTGCGACCGCAGTAATCCCAAGTACCAGAGGCTGATGGAGCTTATGCGACAAGTCTTTTTGCCAATAACGGAGAAGGTTATCTTCTCTTTAAAAGCGGGTGAGCAAGTCTTATTGTCAGGCAAGCTGATTACCGGGCGCGACCAGGTCCATCTCCGCTTTACCGAGGCTCTTAAAAAAAGGCGCAAGCTCCCTGTGACTATTAAAGGACAGACAATTTACTACGTCGGGCCTTCGCCTGCTAAACCGGGTGAAATAATAGGCGCCTGCGGACCCACCACCGGAAGAAGAATGGACGCTTTCTCCCCCCTCCTGATTAAAAACGGGCTTAAAGCAATGATAGGCAAAGGCGGGCGCGGCGAAGAGGTCGTTGCTGCTATTAAGCGCTTTAAAGGTATTTATTTTATCTCTGTTGGCGGCGCCGGAGCCTATCTGGCAAAACGAGTAAAATCCTCAGAAGTCATTGCCTATCCGGAACTGGGGCCCGAAGCAGTTTTTCAGCTTACTGTTTTTGATTTTCCGGTAATAGTCGCTATAGACTGTGAAGGCCGGTCGATTTTCAACTGATTCCGGTGCTTCTGTGTTGCAATTTTTAACCTTAAGCAGAAAGATACCCGAAAGCATCCGTTGGGTCGGAATCTGACGCAGATACCGGAGATTGTCCTGACTAAGGAGACTTAGAATGAGTATTCCCTGGAATCGCGTTAAAATAATAGCCACCGCAGGGCCCTCCTGTTCTTCTTACAAAATGATGAAAAGACTTATCCTTAGCGGACTTGATATCGTAAGGGTAAATTTTTCCCACGGAAAACACTCCGAACATGCCGCGGTAATCAGAACCGTTCGCCGCATTGAGAGTGAAATCAAAAGGCCGATAGGCATTCTCGCGGATGTTCCCGGACCCAAGCTCAGGATCAGGAATCTTTCGGATAATATACCCGTAAAGAACGGTACAGTTTTTGCTTTGAAGACGGAAAATTTTTCGCATAGAGAAATAGTCGGAGCTCTCAGGGTCGGGTCAGCTATATTCCTGAGCGACGGCAAAGTGAAGCTGGTAGTTCTTAAGGCCGGGAAAAATACAACTATCTGCCGGGCTTTGAATGACGGCGAAGTTAAAAACGGCGCAGGCCTGAATTTTCCCGACATTGAACTTCCGGTAGCGCCTGTGACCAAGGAAGACTACCAGCACATAGCCTTCGCGGCGAGTCAGGGTGTTGATTTCCTGGGACTCTCTTTCATAAAGGATGCCTCCGATGTGCTGCGCGTCAGGAAGTTTCTCAAAAGAAAGAAGAAGCATATGTTTATAATTTCAAAAATCGAACGGCCCCTGGCAGTAAAAAACCTCGGTGAGATTGTATCCGCAAGCGACGGGATAATGGTTGCAAGGGGAGATCTTGGCGTAGAGATGCCGGTGGAAAATATTGCCGTTACTCAGAAGGCAATAATTAAGATCTGTAATGCAGCGGGCAAACCGGTTATAACCGCGACCCAGATGCTGGAATCAATGATAGAGAACCCCTCTCCTACACGGGCTGAAGTCTCCGATATTGCAAACGCTATACTTGACGGCACTGACGCCATAATGCTTTCCGGTGAAACAGCCGTCGGAAAATATCCTGTTCAGGCAGTCGAAATGATGGTGAAAACTTCAAAAATAATGGAAGGTGAGAGCGGCTTTAATACAAAAGGCCTCTGCTCCTCTACCCCGGAGGCGGCAGACATAGTGGCCTCCAGCGTCTCTACTATCTCGCAGCTTTACGGGACTAAAGCCGTAATTATCCCTACAGTTTCCGGAAGCACCGCGCGGAGAATTTCAAAATACCGGCCTTTCGCAATGATCATAGCGCTGACCGTCGACAAGAGAGTGCTCAGAGAATTAACTTTATCGTGGGGGGTCTTCCCGGTGCTCACGGAGAAATACAAGAACACTCAAGCGGTACTGCATAAAGTCGATAATTTCGTGAAGAAAAGCCCTCTCTTTAAAAAGAAAGACAAGGTGATAATTGCAACAGGTTCGTTTGACAAGGCACACAGGATGAGCAATCTGATAAAGATAACAGAAGTCTGACGGTAGTGCTTCAAAAAATCGCAATACCGGCTCAAAGAATTCGCGGAAGTTTTTTAGCAATCTGTCAGAACAGCTTTATCCTCTTCACATCCAGCTTCTTTACATCCTGCTCGGGACAATCAAGCAATATTGCCAGGAGCTTATAGATACTCGTAACCCCGCCGCGGTTAAGTTTTACCGCAAGAACAAGCCTGCCGTCTTCCTCGTTCATATTCTCAACAGCCTCAGGCTTGACAACATCTTTTCTCAACTTAATTCCCTGCAGCGCTGTCTCATAAACGGCATACGAAAAATCGCTTTTGATAACAGCAGGTATTTTATCCACCGCTAATACGCGTATTCCTGACGGCGAAGCTGCTTGGAGGGCCGGATTCACGGAATCAATTTTTACGCTTCCGTAGAGTTCAAGATCGAAACTTTCAACTGCGCTGTAAACCCCGACAGGCAGGGCAGGACTGAAAGAAGTTTTAAGGTGGGGATTGAAACCCGAAGTAAACACAGCCGGAACTCCCGATCTTATTATCAGCCTGTGTATCGTGTTCAGCACATCAAGATGGGAGAGGAATTTCGCGCTCTCTTCCTTGGAGTATTTCACCCGCACTTTAAGAATACTTCCGGAGATCTGCGTTTTCAGCCTCGGCGCCGGGACGCCGGCGGTAAAAATCTTTCCCTGCAGGGAGGAGCACTCAGGTTCCAGCCCGCAGGAGAGACAGCCCGCAGGCCTGCAATCCGGCGTCAACTCCTCTTTCTCTGCTTTCTGTTTCTCAAGAAGCAGAAAATCAACGGTAACTCCCGGATCAATATGCGACCAGGGCAGTTTCTCTGTTATCTCCCTCTTTCTGCAAGCGTAATATTCGGGAGATACACCTGCCTCTTTAAAACTCTCAAGCCATCTGTCCATTGCGAACACTTCGCCCCAAGCGTCAAATCTCGCTCCTTTCCTGTAGGCGCTCAAAACTACAGAGGAAAGCCTCCGGTCTCCGCGCGCAAACACACCTTCAAGAAGCGAAAGCTCAAGACTATGCCACCTTATCCATCGCGGGTTAATCTTAGACCTTAACAAATCTATCTTTTTTTTAAGAGTCTCGGTATTGTCTTGCGCCTCCCACTGGAACGGGGTATGGGGCTTGGGAACATAAAATGCCACATTTATGGTAATCCCTTTAAACCCTTTTCCTGAGGCGCGGCCCAGCGCATTTAGCTTTTTTGAGAGCTCTGCTATTGCAAGCACATCCTCTTCGGTTTCGGTAGGCAGTCCCAGCATGAAATACAGTTTTATGGAAGGCCAGCCTGCTTTAAAAGCTGCGGCGGCTGTCTTCAAAAGCTCCTCTTCAGAAATATCTTTGTTAATAACCCTGCGCAGGCGCTCAGTTGCGGCTTCAAGCGCAAAAGTCAGAGTGGACCTTCTAACCGGATTTATTCGTCCCGCAAGTTCCGCAGAAAAAGCGTCAATCCTTGAGGACGGCAGGGAAACAGAGACCTTTCTGCTTTCGAAATCACCGGAAACCTTTTCCGCTATTTCTTCTATGCAGGAATGGTCGGTAGAGCTCAAAGAAGCAAGGGAGATCTCGTCATAGCCTGAATTCTTATAAGTTTCCTCTGCCTGCAAAGAAAGTGTTGCGCTTCCCCTCTCCCTTACGGGTCTTCCTGTCATACCGCTTATGCAGAAACGGCAGCCGCGCGTGCAGCCGCGCATAATCTCAAGCATAATTCTGTCCTGCACTGCCCCGGCATAAGGAATAACCGGTTTAACGGGATAATATGCGGAATCAAAATCTTTAAGCAGAGCTTTTCTTATCCTGTCAGGAGCTTCACTGTTAAGTTTTTCCAGCCCCGCAAATCCGCCGTCCGCCGCGTATTCCGCGCGATAGAACGAAGGTATATACATCCCTTGTATGCGCGAAAGCTCCAGCAGTAATCTCTGCCTGTTCCAGCCCTCCTGCTTCTTCTTTTTTAGCGCGTCAACAATAAGATTAACCGCCTCTTCCCCGTCGCCGATTAGAATGGCATCAAAAAACTCCGCCACGGGCTCCGGATTGTAGGCACAAGGGCCGCCGCCGAGCACGAGCGGCGAGTTATCGTCCCTGTCTTTCGCGGCCAAAGGTATCCCCGCAAGGTCAAGCATGGATAAAATGTTAGTAAAGGTCATTTCGTACTGCAAAGTAAAACCCACGCAGTCAAAATCTTTTGCGGGAGTAAAGGTCTCAAGCGAATAGAGCGGTATCCCGTTATCTTTCATTGCCTTTTCCATATCCAACCAGGGGGCAAAAACCCTCTCCGCAGAAGCATCCGCTCTGGAATTAATAATGCCGTAAAGTATCTTGAAGCCCAGGAAAGACATCCCTATCTCATAAGTTTCAGGAAAAGCCAGGAGCATCCTGACCCCTCCGGCAGGAAGTTCTTTAACAACGGAATTATATTCTCCGCCCGCGTACCTGACGGGTTTCTGAACGAAAGGCAGAACCTCTCTGAATAGTTTTTTTCTGAGCAAATCTTCCATTTTGGCCGGTATCCTTATTTTATCTATATTTTTCAGAACTTTTTAATTGTATTATTCACATTAAGCAGAACACCAATAAGCATCATACTAAAAAGCATGGAGGAGCCGCCGTAACTCATAAAAGGAAGCGGCACGCCCACGACAGGCAGGATGCCAAGAGTCATGCCAATATTCATAAAGAGCTGGGTAGTGATAAGCGCCACCACGCCAGCGGCAAGCATAGAACCTTCCATGTCTTTCGCGTGCTTTGCAATTTTAATGCCTTCCATTATTATGGCAAAGAATAACATTATTATTACCAAGACTAAGAAAAACCCAAGCTCTTCTCCAATTACCGAAAAAATAAAGTCAGTATGATGTTCGGGTATAAAATTCAGCTGGCTCTGCGTGCCTTTCATAAAACCTTTTCCAAAAAGGCCGCCCGACCCTATCGCTATCTTTGATTGTATGATTGAATAACCGCTCCCGAGCGGATCGGCTTCCGGGTTCATAAAACTTATCAGCCTCATCCGCTGGTAGTCTTTCATAAAATACCAGGAGGCAACGCCGGCCGGTATGAGCAAAGAAATTGAGTAAACAATATATCTGGTACTGACTTTCCCCACATAAAGAAGGCAGAAAAAAAGAGGTATAAAAACCAGTCCGGTACCAAGATCAGGCTGAATAACTATCAGAACCAGAGGCAGGCCCAGAAGCAGTGAAATTTTTGCAAAACCCATTAGAACATCAACTTTTCCTTTATTATCAAGAATAAACCTGGTAAGGGCAAAAAGCATGGTTACCTTCGCAAATTCTGAAGGCTGGAAAGTAAAAGGCCCTATATGAAACCATCTCATACTCCTGCCAAAAATGAGCAGCGCCAACAACATTGCAATGGTTATCCAGTATAGTTTACCTGCCAGTTCTATCCAGATTGTATAACTTATTCTGCTTACCAGAAACATTAAAGCCGTGCCGAGAACGGCCCACATTAGCTGCTTCAGATAGTAATTACTGTAAACGGTACTAATCTCAGAACTGTGCGTCGTGCTGTAAACCATAGCAATGCTTATAGAAAGCAAAAGAAAGAGAAAAATCAGTATGGCTGTATTAAAAGTCCTTACTTGCGCTCTTGGCATACTTTTCCTTTTTAATTTTAAAATATGACTCGACTACGGATTTTACAACCGGAGCTGCTGCTTCTCCGCCTCCGGTTCCAGAACCTTCAAAAAACGCTATTACCGAGATTTCAGGATTGTTAAATGGGGCAAAGCCTATAAACGATGCGTGCGCCGGCCCGTGAGGATTCTCGATAGTAGCCGTCTTTCCGGCAATGCTGAAATTTGATTTTGCCCTCCAGCCGGTTCCACCGGGCCTGTTTACGGCTTCCCATAATCCCTTTTTTATTACGGCAAGTGTTTCCGGCTTTAGCGCAACTTGCTTGATTAATTCCGGCTTTACTTCGCGATCACCGGCGTATTTTACTATATGAGGCTTGAAAAGAGAGCCGTTATTTGCAATTATGTTGTAAGAATTAAGCATCTGCAGGGGAGTAGCCAGCAGATACCCCTGCCCTATTGAAAGCTGTATGGTGTTACCCGGGAACCAATGGGCGTTATGCTGCCTCTCTTTCCATTCCGCCGTCGGAACAACTCCTTTCCGCTCTCCGTCAAGGTCTATTAAGGTCTCGCTCCCAAAACCGTAAAGTTTTGCATAATCAGCAAGTTTCGAGACTTTAACCAACAGTCCCGCCTGGTAGAAAAAGATATCGCAGGAATAACAGAGTGCTTCTATAATATTGACACTCCCGTGGCCGTCAAGTTTCCAGCAGTTGTAGTTCCAGTCTGAGTACCAGTAAATCCCGTGACAGACAAACAGGTCCCTCTCCGTCAATAATTTTTCCTCAAGAGCCGCCGTTGCAGGAACTATCTTATAGGTTGAGCCCGGGGAATAGGAACCGCCTATAGCCCTGTTCAGAAAAGGCTGTTCCGGATTATCCGAAAGGGCACTCCATTCCTTCCGGTCAAGCCTGCCGTTGAAAATATTAGGATCATACCCGGGAGTACTCACAAGCGCGTAGATCTCTCCGTTCTTAGGATTCATCGCTATAATGGCGCCTCTTCTCCCCTTCACAAGATCCTCGCAGGCTTTTTGAAGTTTCATATCTATAGTAAGAACAAAATCAGCGCCTTTAACAAAGGCCTTGCTTCCCGCGGGTTTAATCTGCCTGCCGTTAGAATCAACAACTATCTCGCGGGAACCGTTCTCGCCGCGGAGTTCTTTATCGTATCTTTTTTCCACGCCGGCCCTGCCAATAATGTCTCCTATGCTGTATTTGCCGGTACCCAGTTCCTCCATGCCGGCTTCTCCCGTATAGCCCAGGACATGACAGGCTGTCGATTTATAAGCATAATTTCTTTTTGGTTCCGTGTGCACGATGACGCCGGGCAGGTCCAGGGAATGTTCTTCTATTATGGAGACTATTTGGGAAGTCACATCGCTTTTAAGTTTTACCGCTTCAAAAACCCTGTACTTTTGTTTTTCAAGTTTATCCAATATTTCCTGTTCATTCAAGTCAAGCATCTTAGCGAGTTCTGCAATAACTTTTTCTTTATTCCGGAGATCAGCAGGGATGACGGAAACGGTGTAGGAAGGTACATTATTTACCAGAACTTCAAGATTGCGGTCGAAGAGAACGCCCCTGCAGGCCCTGTCAGGGATTACTCTGGTGCTGTTATTTGCCGCTTTCTGGGCGTAGGAGCCGGACAATATAACCTGAAGCCAGATAAGCCTTAAAATAAGGATGCCGAACACAAACAACACAATGGCAATGAGAGTTCTAAAGCGGACTTCATCTTCGCGCCCTCTCAATTTCCTATACTCCATATATCCTTGTCGCCTTTTTTGAGTTTGGTTCAAAGAGGGAACCTGCAACCAAGAGAACAAAAATAATAATTCCCGTATACAGGGCGTTAGGCAGGACCCTGAGGAAGAAAGCGCCGCCAATATTAAAGCTGCCTGCGGTAAAATAGAGTATAAGAAGAGAGGCAAGTCCGTCGGAGAGCGTAACTATAATACCTATGGCGGCTTTGGATATAAGATTATCGCTGAAAGTCTGTCTTTTTAAAAGACCTATAAGGAAGCCGTCAAGAACCTTTACAATAAGCCCGGTTCCAAAAGCCGCTCCTGAAATAAGATCCTGAAAAAGTCCTGCCACTATGCCGGTTTTGATCCCGTTGCCGGGTCCTTCCTTGGAAATAATCAGCACAAGGCCGATAATAACGAAATTTGGCATGGCGTTCCCTACCGCCATAAAACCGGTAAAACTGGTCTGCAGAAGAAAACAGATAAACATCCAGAAAAATTTCTGAAACATCAGTATTTCCCCACAACAAACACTTCTTCTAGCCTCAGGACATTAACTGAGGGCTTTACAGACACATCATAACTCATTCCGTCAGAAGTCGGAGAGACAGCCGTAACTTCTCCCACAAGTATCCCTTTGGGAAAGATCTTCCCGTCGCCGCTGGTAATAATTTTGTCCCCCGCCTTCACATCGTCATTTATGGAGAGGTACTTCATCTCACAAAGATCCTGGCCTTTACCCCTTACGCTTCCGACACCTCTGCTGCGCTGTACCAGACAGCTGATACTGCTTCGTAAATCGCTGATGAGAAGGACCCCTGAGGTATCCTCCGTTACCGACATAATTTTTCCGACAAGACCGTCGGGAGAGATTACCGGAAGATCCTTTTCTATCCCGTCTTTCGAGCCGAGATCAATCGTTATTACTCCAAAATAATTATTTGGATCGTAGCCGATGACCAGAGAGCCTTTTACGCGATAGGGGGTTTTCTTTTTAAAATTTAATGCGGAGCGGAGGCGCTCGTTCTCTTTTACGGCCTCGGTAAGTTCGTTATTCTGCTGTTTTAGGAGAGCAAGCTCGTTATTCAATTTAACATTGTCGGCCTTAAGACTGAAGAAGAAGATAACATTTTGCCAGGCGTGATTTGCCGTTCTGCCTGCTCTTGTTGTAAGTTTCTGCCAGGGGGAAAGCGCGTCAGCCGCAAAGGAACTCCCGGCAGACTGGCGGGTGCTGCTTCTGTTGACAAAAATAAACGCTCCTACAATGATAAGCAGCAAAAAAAGAAATGCGTAAATCCTGTATTTCCAAAATGTTTTCTGCCACATGCAAGCCCCGTTCCAACCTTTAAAGGTTATTTTTCGAGTCCCTTACCCTTAAAGAATACAAGCTAAGGCTTAAGGGTTAAGGGTTAGAAATATTCTTTTTCAAAAACAGAAACCTGCTCAAGCAGCCCGGAATCATCCTCAATAAGCTTTCCGACACCCTGAACAACACAGGTAACGGGGTCTTCGGAAAGATTCACCGGAACGCCGGTCTCATACCTCAGGCGTTCAGAGAAACCTTTGAGTAGAGAAGTTCCTCCCGCAAGAATAATTCCTTTATCCACTATATCAGCCGAAAGCTCCGGAGGAGTCCTCTCAAGCGTATCTTTTATCGCTTCAATTATTTGAGAAACAGGATCCTTGATGGCTTCCCGGATCTCTTCAGAGGATATTTCCAGGGTTCTGGGAAGTCCGGTAACAAGGTCTCTTCCTCTGACATTCATCTTAAGCTCTTCCTTCAAGGGGAAAGCCGAACCTATTTTCATCTTTATCTCTTCGGAGGTTCTTTCCCCGATAAGAACATTATAGGCGCTCTTCAGGTGCTGGGAGATAGCGTCGTTCAATTCATCCCCGCCTACCCTTACCGAAGTGTTACAGACAATACCTTTAAGGGAAATAACGGCAACCTCTGTGGTTCCGCCGCCGATATCGGCTATCATATTCGCAGTGGGTGTTTCTATGGGAAGCCCTGCCCCTATAGCAGCTGCCATGGGCTCCTCAACAAGATAAACTTTCCTCGCTCCAGCCTGCTCGGCAGAGTCTCTAACAGCCCTCTTTTCAACCTCGGTGACGCCGGAAGGAATGCCGATAACTATTCTGGGTCTTACCGGTGTTCTCTTATTATGAACTTTGTTGATAAAGTACTTGAGCATTTTTTCAGTTACTTCAAAATCAGCGATAACTCCGTCCTTCATAGGCCTTATTGCCGTAATATTAGTAGGAGTCCGGCCAAGCATAAATTTCGCCTCGCGTCCCACCGCCAGGATTTCGTTCGTGTCCCTCTTTAAAGCCACCAGAGAAGGTTCATTGAGCACAATGCCTTTCCCCTTAACATAAACGAGAGTAGTGGCCGTGCCCAGGTCAATGGCCATATCATTGGAAAAATATCCGAATATCCAGTCTAAAAACATTTATCCTCCTAAACCAATTTCTCGCGCTATTAACGGAAAGAAACTCCGGCCTTAATATCCTGCATTTTGCAAGGTCCCGCCGGTATTAAACGCTGAAGCCGGCCAAGACTTCCTTCTCCAGTCTTTCGGACTCTTTAAGCATTTTAGAAATTATTTCATTCTTTTCATTCTTATATTTTTCGTCTCTCAGACAGGAGAAATTTATTTTTACATTTACATGAGCTCCTTTAAGCGCCGCCAGCGCAAAGATTGCGGCAACCGCTACATCGCTTAAAAGATATTTATTTCCCTTCTCCATCATCGGCTTGCAGAGCAACAGTGTTTTATTGCAGGCCTGCATTATTTTAAACGGCACTTCGGCCGCTTTTTTTGTGAGTTCTTCCTTCTTTTTTGTTTTTTCTTCCGCGGAAACTCCGGCTGTTTTCAGTTCTTTATTGGCCTTAGAGACCATTGAATACGCGTCAATATCTTCTTTTATCAGCGAGAGCAGCTCGTCGCGAAGAGCTTCGGACTTGAGCAGCAAGGTTTCCATCTCGCTTTCAACCGCCTTATACTTCTCGTTCCCTATGGTAAAATTGGCCGTCATGCAGTTCAGCGAGGAAGCAAGCGCCCCCACGAGCGCTGAGGCTGAACCGCCTCCAGGCGCAGGCAGTCTGGCGCTGAGGTTTTCAATAAACTTTATCAGCGGTTCATTTAAATAATTCATTTCTGAGCCTTTCAATGGAGAATTTGCCTGTATATGAAGGCATTCTCTCGTAATCATTCGCTTCCACCTGGATAACCCCTGCCCCGGCAAGCAGTCTGACATCTCTTACCTGCAGCACCTGCGCGGAAGTTAAGCTCCTGCTGAAATAAGGAGACCTGGCAATGCAAACGGGCAAGTTATGAGCCGAACCATTGTGTTCTATATGCTCTATTTCTTTTTCGGCTTTTGCTGAGTAGACAACTTTTGCCATGCCGTAGATTTCCTTGATAATAATCTTGACTTTTTCTTTTACCGTGAGGTCGAGCTCGTAAATGGGCTTGTAATAACTTTTTTGCGAGCGCATTATTTCCAGGACGTTTTTTACAAGTTCGATGCCGTGTTTTACGGTTGAATTCCTGGCAGGAGTGTAGCCCACCTTCACGCCAAGGTTTGAGCAATACTTGTCAATAAGTTTTATCTCGTCTTTTGTCACTTCCCTCTGCTCGCTGACATTAAGAAGCACAGGAACGCCGAATTTTTTTGCCGACTCTATGTTCCTGAGCAGAACCTGAATACCCTTTTCCAGTTCCGGCATGTTCTTTTCGAACATTTTTTCCCGCTCCGCCCCGCCGTAATAATTCAGTTCGTTGACGAAGGTATTTAACACTATCATATCCGGTTTAATGCCCGTATCCCGGAGGGTAATGTTCATAAATTTTTCAAGACTCAAGTCAACAGAGCACTCCAGCTTTACCACTACATACTCCGAAAGACTTAACGCCGTTTTTATGGCGCTGAGGTTCCCCGGGGGAAGAGCTGCCGCTGACGCCGAGATATTCGTAAAAACCGGATCGCCCTGATTGGTCTGCATAAGATTGGGCTTGAGGTTGTCGGAGAGCATAGCCGCAAGAACATCTTCAAGTTTCAAGTCGCGTATGTGGAGCGGAGCGCCGTGCTTATTCTGTCCGACTGTTATCTTCTCGAGGCTGGACTTTAATTCTTCAAAGCTTAAGGAGAGCGCGGCAACGGCCGTTATTTCAGAATTGAGAATATGTTCAAACTTCTCCTCTTTCAGGAATCTGTTTGGTTTGTGGTTATTCATGCCTGTAAGAATGCCGGTCAGCGATTCATCGGCAAAGGCAGAAGCCCTGTTCCAGGAGATATTGAACTGCCCCGTTTCCGAGTTGCCGTCAAGCACGGAGATGTTTGAAAGATAGGCAGAAATCAGATTGTGCGCCTGCAGTATGTTGTTCAGTTCCTGGGAACGGAAAAGCACATCCTCAACGGGATATACATTCGGATTGAAATATTCGCGGATTATTGAATCAACGGTAAACCCGGGAAGACAGAGTGATGTTTTCTTCCTAAGAAGGCCAAAAGCTTCCACAAGTCCGTCGCATAAAGCGCAATTATTGCTGACCGCGCCCTTCACATGCTGAGTCCCCGTTACTACGATAAGCTTTCCCTGCCCTGTCGTTTTAAGCTTTGAAAGAAGGGAAAACCCGAGTTTTGCGGAGTATTTACCGTTAACCTCCAGATCTTTTTTCCTAAGCCCGATTTTGGAGGCAACTTCAATAGCTGATTTCATTTTAATTTGCTTGTTTTTACCTTTTTTCATAGGTGTTAAGTTTAGCATTATTACATGAAATAGTCAATAAAATATGACTTTTTGAAGAAACCACTGTTTTATCAGAGATTTTACTAGGAAAAGGCGGGGATTTGGGGGTACGACCGTTAAACCCTGAATTTACTCCGTGAATTCTAGCTCACAATCCGGGGTTTGGCAGATTGATCTCTGAGCCTGAGTTATTTCTTGCCCAGCATTCTATTTATCGCTCTCAGTGCCTTAACTCTAACTCCCTCAGGTACTTTTATCTCATACTTCATTTCCTCGAGAGCCCAGAGAACCTTCTCCAGCGTATTTTTTTTCATGTTCGGGCAGACCGCAAGTTCTGAGGCAGGAATAAAGTTCTTTCCGGGAGCTTCCTTCTTTAGACGGTGAAGCATTCCCGCCTCGGTTGCAACTATAATGTCTTTAGCCTCAGTTTTTCCGGCAAACCTTACAAAGCCTTCTGTTGAACAGACAATATCAGCAAGCTCGCAGACCTCTTGAGTGCATTCGGGATGCGCCATTACCTTACCCAAAGGGTATTCTTTCCTTCTTTTCAAAATATCCTGCGGCATTATTTTAGCGTGAGTGGGGCAGTAGCCCTCCCACAAGATAAGCTCTCTGCCTGTCATCCGCGCAGTGTAAGCTCCCAGATACTTATCCGGAATGAAAATTATTTTTTCTTCGGTTACAGAATTAACTATCTCCGCGGAATTAGCTGAAGTACAGCAGTAATCGCTTTCGGCCTTCACTTCAGCAGAACTGTTAACATAGGCAACAACCGCGGCCCCCGGATGCTTTTTCTTAAGTTCAAGAAGTTGCGCGGCGGTTATCATATCCGCCATAGGGCAGCCTGAGGTTATGTCCGGAAGAAGCACCTTCTTCTCCGGGCAGATAATGGAAGCGGTTTCCGCCATGAATTTGACGCCGCAAAAAACAATAGTTTCTGCACCGGTTTTTGCCGCCTCAAGAGAGAGTCCCAAGGAATCGCCGGTCAGATCCGCGATATCCTGCAATTCCGGAAGCTGATAATTATGCACAAGGAGGACGGCTTTGCGTTCCTTTTTTATTTTCATGATGTCTGCAATCAATTTAGCGTTCTTTGACATAGCAACTCCGCGATCAGGGATTACCAATTGAGGTTAAGTGATTAGGCAATATTACTATTCTATTATTCCCCCGCCAATTACTTCTTTGCCTTTATAGAACACTGTAGATTGTCCGGGGGTTATTGCCCACTGAGAGGTTTTAAATTTCAAAAGAGCGGTTCCGCCGTTTATTTTCATAGAAGCCGCGCTCTCCCGGCTGCGGGATCTTATCTTTGCCTTTATATTAAGCGTTTTTTCTTTTGGATGTCCCTTCACAAAACTCAATTGTTTTGCCGTAAGTGTGTCCGAAAAAGCGTTTTCTTTATCACCCGCGATTATCCTGTTCCCTGCAGGGTCAATCTTCAACACATAAAGCGGCGTCTTTGCGGCGATACCAAGCCCGCGCCTCTGCCCCAGCGTGTAATTGATAGTTCCGTTATGCCTGCCTATTGTCGCGCCGGCTGTATTAACAATGTCTCCCTGCTTTTGCGATATCCCGAAATGTTCTTTCAAGAATCCCGCGTAGTCGTCATCCTCAACAAAACAAATCTCCTGACTCTCTTCCTTCTCCGCTACCGGCAGTTTATATTCTTTAGCAAGGGCTCTCACTTTTACCTTCGTAATACCGCCCAAAGGAAAGAGTATTCTGCCCAGGTCTTTTTCTTTAAGCATATAAAGCACATAGGACTGGTCTTTTGCCGGGTCAACCGCCTTAAGCAGGGAGAAACTCTTTTTTCTTCTTACGATCCGCGCATAATGCCCCGTAGCAAGATAGTCGCACTTCAATTCCTCGGCTTTCTTAAACAGATAACCGAACTTGATATACCGGTTGCATTCCACGCAGGGGTTTGGAGTTCTTCCGGCCAGATACTCCCCGGCAAACGGCGCAATAACTTTTTCCCTGAAAATCTTCTTTGCGTTGAGTACATAATGAGGGATGCCGAGAAGCTGCGCGACACGGCGCGCGTCTTCTATTGAACTTAAGGAACAGCAGCCGGAATTTGTCTCTCCTCGGGCCGCCCAGACTTTCAAAGTAACTCCAATAACTTCAAAACCCTTTTCTTTAAGCAAAACGGCGGCTACAGAACTGTCTACGCCGCCGCTCATCGCAACCAGAACCCTCTTTTTTCTCACTTCTTCTCTTCGTCGGGGCAGGAATCAACTCCGTCGTGCTCGTGCCCTTCATCCTTAAAATCAAGATCCAGGCCTTTCCCTGTGGTTTTTTTCAGATAATCGTCTATTGCCCTTTTAAGCGCCTGTTCCGCCAGCACCGAACAGTGCATTTTTATTTTTGGCAGGCCGCCAAGGGCTTCCGCCACGGTCTGATTGGTAAGCCTCAAGGCATCCTTCAGGGATTTGCCCTTGATAAGTTCCGTGGACATACTGGAAGTGGCTATGGCCGCTCCGCACCCAAAGGTCTTGAATTTGGCGTCGGTTATTATTCCGTCCTTCACTTTAATGTAGAGCTCCATAATATCGCCGCAGACCGGGTTGCCCACATGCCCCACGCCGTCAGGGTTCTCCATCTCGCCGACATTCCTGGGATTTCTGAAGTGGTCCATAACTTTATTGCTATAGCTTTCCATTTTTCCTCCCGGAACTTATTGTACAGATTACAGGCCTCGCTTTAACTTGTCTCCTAAATGTGCTCCACAGTATTATGCGTATATTTTACAGCCTGGTGTTATGACTACTATCATACAGACTGACCGAGATCCCGCTCAACAGCCTCCAGGTTTTTAATCCTTCGGCCAAGCGTAGGGTGAGTAGAAAGCAGGTTCACAAAAAAGCTTTCTTTAAAAGGGTTTACAATAAACAGACTGGAAGTCGCGGGAGCGCCTCCTTCTATAGGCGCTTCTTTCACCCAATTGTGGAGCTTTTCCAGCGCTGTTACCAGGCTTCTGGGCCTGTTCGTAACCCTAGCCGCCCCTTCGTCTGCAAGATATTCCCTGGTCCTGCTAACCGCAAGTTGTATGAGCGGAGCGGCAATGAGAGCGAAGATATAAAGTCCAAGG
The DNA here is from genome assembly GCA_037141215.1 of Candidatus Firestoneibacteriota bacterium. GTDB lineage: Bacteria > Oederibacteriota > D2-FULL-39-29 > D2-FULL-39-29 > CAIOVX01 > JBAXDA01. The sequence goes on from JBAXDA010000001.1 coordinate 17,580, forward strand.
ACTACAAAAAGATTTGGCCCGTCATCGTCATCGCTTTTCCCGAACCCGAAGAAAGCCGCTATCCTGGCGAATTCGGCAAGGAAGGTTATGGCGGTGGCAAGTGCCACAGCTATCATCATTACAAGTGTATCCCTGTTCTTAACATGCGTGAGCTCATGCGCAATTACAGCTTCAACTTCGTGCTGTTTTAATGCGGTCAACAACTCCGGACTTACCGCCACTGAGGCTTTCTCCGGGCTTCTGCCCGTGGCAAACGCGTTTGGCGCGCCCATGTTTATGACATAGAGCTTCGGCATAGGAATATCCATCTTCGTGGAAAGGTTGTTTACTATATGATAAAGCGCCGGCTGTTCTGCTGCTGTTACGGGTTTTGCTTTATAAATTGCCAGCACCAGTTTATCGGAGAACCAATAGCTGAAAAAATTCAAAAGAAAAGCGAGTCCCAGAGCGATAAAAAGGCCGGTTCTACCGCCGAGCAGGCCTCCGATAAAAATCAGCAGGGCGCACATTAAGACGAGTAGAAGCGCAGTCTTCACATAGTTCATTTACAGCCTCCCGGTAAACGATGAACTCAAAATATTTTTATGCCCCCGCACAAAGTCTTCGGCCGGCATCTGCTTCTTTCCTTCGGGTTGAAGCTCTTTAATGCAGAGCGAACCCGACCCAGCCGCGACAACAAGTCCTAAGCCCTTTTCAAAACCGATAATCTTCCCGGGTTCGGTCTTTTCAGCCGAAGAAAAGACACCGGTCTTAAGTATCTTTAGTATCTTCCCGTTAAAGCAGGTCATCGCCCCGGGCGCAGGAGAAAGCCCCCTGACAAAATTGTGAAGTTCCGCCGCGCTCTTTCTCCAATCCATAATTGCGTCTTTATTTAATATCTTTGGGGCTTTTGTTGCGTCGGTGTCGTTCTGCTTGACCCTTCCGGCTCTGCCTGATTCAATGAGTGTTACAGCTTCCGCGAGCATTCCGGCTGAAAGCAAAGAGAGCCTCTCCGCCAGGGAACCCGCGTCATCCTCGGGGTGTATATTCTCTTCACTCTGAAGGATAACATCCCCGCTGTCCAATTTTAACTCAATGTATTGTACCGTGACGCCTGTCACGGTATCCCCGTTCATTAAGGCCCTATTTATCGGGGCTGCGCCGCGAAGCTTCGGCAGAAGGGAAAAATGCGAATTTATTGAACCCCTGGCAGGAGCCTTTATCAGCCTTTCCGGCATTATCTGCCCGAAAGAGACAACAACACAAAGATCGAATTTTTCTTTTTCTATTCTCTCCAGGAACCCCTCTTCGTTTACGGAAACCGGTTGTATTACCTCGAGTCCTTTTGAGAGCGCATACTCTTTAACGGGAGAAGAAGAAACTTTCAGTCCCCGGCCCTTCTTGCTGTCAATACGGGTTACCACCTTGACTTCATTTTTCCCTGATTCAACAAGAGCCTTGAGGGACGGGACTGCTATGCCGGGAGTACCCATAAACAATAACTTCATAAAGCCTCGGCTCGTTATTAGCGCTTTTTCGATAGTTTCTTAAGCGCATCCAACTCTTTCTTCATCAAGAGTTTTTTCGCAAAACTCAGGTAATCTATGAAAAGAACCCCGTCCAGATGGTCAATTTCATGCTGTAAGGCCCTGGCAAGCAGCCCTTCAGCATCAGCTTCAAACTCCCTACCTTCCAGGTCTACAGCCCTTACCCTGACATAGGCCGGGCGCTCCACTTCTCCGCAAAGTTCCGGAAAGCTAAGACAACCTTCCTCTACCTTGAGTTTTCCTTCGTTGCGTATTATAACCGGGTTCAGAAGTGTATAAATCTCTCCTTTCGTGTCCCCGCGGTTGGTGTCTATTACACAGAGCCTGTCCAGCAGGCCCACCTGATTCGCAGCAAGCCCCACGCCCCTGGCTTTTCTCATGATTTCAAGCATCTTCGCGGCTTCAGTTCTTATTCTGTCATCTATTTTTTTGACAGGTTGGGCTTTCTTCCTTAATACAGGGTCGCCGTATAATTTTATTTTTGATTTTTCCATATTGCTGAGATTATAACAACTAAGGCCCTGAAAATCAAGCATTGACTAAGGGTTTTCATTGGGTTATACTCATAAAATAGTCGGATTTTAAAAGGAAACAGGATGAAAATTAAAGATCTATTGCAGCTTTGCATAGATAAAAAAGCCTCCGACCTGATTATTACAGCCAATACTCCTCCCATTCTCCGCAAGGACGGAGAGGTAATAAGGGCTGACCACGAAGCTCTTACTCCGGCAAAAACAAAAGAACTCATTGAAGAACTGCTCTCTGTAGCGAACAAAGAAGCCTTTGTAAAGGAAAAAGAGCTGGATTTCTCCTTCGAATTCCCGGGCGTAAGCAGGTTCAGGGTTAATGTTTATCTCCAAAAGAGCACCATGGCCGCCACCTTCAGGGCCGTCCCGCTTGAAGTTCCTACGCTGGCTTCTTTAGGTCTCCCGCCGGTTCTAAAAGAAATTGCTGCCATGCCTAGAGGCCTAGTACTGGTTACCGGACCGGCAGGCTGCGGAAAATCATCCACGCTCGCGGCTATAATCAACCATATAAACAAAACCAGGAAATGCCATATAATCACAATTGAAGATCCTATTGAATTTATCCACAAGAATCTGGAAAGCATAATTGAACAACGAGAGCTCAATATAGATACGGATTCTTTTGTCGGGGCGCTGAAACATGTAGTGAGACAGAGCCCTGATGTTATCCTGGTCGGCGAAATGAGGGATCTTGAGACAATCACCACTGCAGTCACCGCAGCAGAGACGGGACATCTTGTGCTTGGAACTCTCCATACCATTGATGCGCCACAGTCCGTGAGCCGGATAGTGGATGTCTTCCCTACAGGGCAACAGGAACAGATAAGAACACAATTTGCGGGCTCTCTACTCGCGGTCATCTCCCAGCAGTTGCTCCCAAGAAAAGACGGAGAAGGCAGAGTACCGGCTGTTGAAGTGCTGATAAATACCCCCGGTATCAGAGCCCAAATAATGCACAATGACATTCACCAGATTCCTTTGCACATTCATACCGGAAGGGATGTCGGCATGATCTCCATGAACAGATCGCTCAAAGCTCTTGTGGATAAAGGCATTGTTGACCTTGAAGTTGCCGCAAACAGGTCTTACTCGCCGACGGAGTTCAAGAGACTTTTCCTGAGATATTCCTCCTACAAGGCAAAAAATGCGAGAGCTATGTTTGCCGGCTTATTGAAACTTATGTTCAGGAGAAAATTCCTTCTATTTCTGTCTATAAAATACAGCATGTATAAATCCCGGCAGGAAACTTAGCCGAACGGCTTTATATTCTCGCCGCAGAAAATCTTCCTTAAGGAGACAATCAGCCAACTATGAAGAAATATCCGATAACCTCAATATTCTACAGAGAAATGCTTGTAAATGATTGCCTGCCCTTCTGGCAGAAGAACTCTATTGACAGCAAGTACGGAGGATTCTTCACCTGCCTGGACCGGCAGGGCAATGTTTACGACACCGATAAATTCCTCTGGCTGCAGGGCCGGCAGGTTTGGACTTTTTCGATGCTTTATAACCGCCTCGAAAAACGGGAAGATTGGCTGAAAACGGCCGGACACGGAGCAGCCTTCCTTAAAAAGCACGGTCGGTCAAAAGACGGGAGCTGGTACTTCTCTCTTAACAGGCAGGGAAAACCTTTAATCCAGCCTTATAATATTTTTTCCGACTGCTTCGCTACGATGGCCTTCAGCCAATTCGGCCTTGCCTCCGGAGACGAAGAATCCCGGGAGATAGCCTACAACACATACAGGAATATCTTAAAACGGCGCTCTAACCCCAAGGGACGGTGGACAAAAGGTATCGGAAAGACAAGGGCTTTAAAAAGTTTTTCCCTGCCTATGATACTCAGCAACCTGGTGCTTGAACTTGATTGGATGCTTGAGAAAAATGAAATAGACAAGACCCTGGACAGTTGTATCCATGAAGTAATGGAGGTTTTTTATGACAAGCGTCGCGGGCTAATATTCGAGAATGTCAACGCCGACGGTTCCCATTCAGACAGTTTCGAAGGCAGGATATTAAACCCGGGGCACGGAATTGAGGCTATGTGGTTCTTAATGGAGATTGCAAAGCGCCGGAATGACCTGAAACTTATAAATAAGTGCTGCGATATAACCCTGGATATAATTAATTACAGCTGGGACAAAAAATACGGCGGGATCTTTTACTTCCTGGACGAGAAAGGTCAGCCCCCTCAACAGCTTGAATGGGACCAGAAACTCTGGTGGGTTCACCTTGAAACGCTTGTTGCGCTTATTAAGGGCTACAATTTGACGGGCCGGAAAGAACTTCTGACTATGTTCAAGAAGATTCACGACTACAGCTGGGAACATTTTTCTGATACAAAATACGGCGAGTGGTTCGGGTATCTCAACAGGCAGGGTGAAGTCTTGCTGCCGCTAAAAGGCGGAAAGTGGAAAGGTTGTTTTCATCTGCCAAGGGCGTTATTCATAATATCCCAAGAGCTGGAAAGAGCAGGCTGCTGAAGCTTTAGTTAAGTTTGAATTTATCCCCGAGATAAAGGTTCTTCGCTTTCTCATCCAGCGATATTTCTTCCGGCGTACCGCTTAAAAGTATCTTGCCTGAATAAATAATATACGCCCGGTCGGTTATGGAAAGCGTCTCTCTAACATTATGGTCGGTAATAAGAATACCCAGTCCTTTCATTTTAAGCTGGGTAACAACCTGCTGGATATCCGCCACAGTTATCGGATCAATGCCGAGGAAAGGCTCGTCAAGCAGAAGGAATTTAGGCTGAGTCACAAGAGCCCGCGTTATTTCCACCCTTCTTCTTTCTCCGCCGGACAGGGTATAAGCCTGATGTTTCGCAAGATGCGCGATCCCGAATTCATTCAGCAATTCCTTCAGACGCTTCTGCTTTTCTTCTTTTGAAAGATCCAGGGTCTCAAGAATGGCCGAGATATTATCTTCAACGGTAAGTTTCCTGAAAATAGAAGGATCCTGCGGCAGATAGCCTATCCCATATCTTGCTCTTTCATAGGTGGGAAGCCCTGTTATATCTTTCCCGTCCAGAAGCACTCTTCCGGAATCAGGCTTAATAAGCCCTACCGCCATATAAAAAGTGGTCGATTTGCCTGCTCCGTTCGGACCTAAAAGTCCGACAACTTCCCCCTGTTTAACATTGATATCAACTTCATCGACAACTGTTCTTTTTTTGTAGGTTTTAACTAATTTGACCGTGTTAAGAACGCTGGTCCCGCTCATTCGCCGGCTCCTTTAACATAAAACTTTGCTGTTACATCCCCCTCCGCCACAAGCAGCCTCTTGCCAAAGTAGATAGTAAGCTTTTTTCCCTTGAAAATATCATCAAGTTTGGTTACTACCGGGTTGTCTTCAAGAACAACACTGTCCTTTCTATCGTCAAGCAAGGCCGTCCCGCACTTTACTTTCATGTCCAGTCTTGAAATATCTACATTACCCCGTGCCACGGCCCTGTTCTCATTGCCGTAGAGCTCCATGACATCGGCCCGCACATTTGTTCTTACTTTCTCCTTATCCATTGAAACCAGGGTGGCATTTTCTTTCATAATCAGCTGTTTTGAGGATTTTAGATACTCAGCAAACTCTCCCGTCGTTCTCGTTCCGCTCTTCTCTGTGAATTCTATATGCTTTTCCGCTGTTATCATGTCACTATCAGGAAGTATCGTCACTTTTTCGGCTTTCATTATATTGCCGGCGTGCCTAACTTTGACTTCCCCGGTATAGGTAACGGCTTTTGTCCTGTTGTTAACATTCCAGGTAGAAGACTCTATCTCCAGGGGATCATCTTTCGAGATATTAACCTCCTGAGAGTATATAGGCAAAGCAACCGCTGCCGCCACCGCCAGAAGGGCTATATTCTTCAGCTTTGTCCTCACCATGTTTTTTTATTTCCTCTTTTTGAATTCGTCCAAATCGGTAATCTTGGTCAAAACCTTTTTCATTGTAATATTTTCAAGCATCATATCCGATTCTAAACCGATGCCTGTCATGGTATTGCTGCCTTTCGTTATCTTGACAAACATATTCGAGGAAAGCCTGTTCGTCTTATTCGACCAGATAAGTTTTTCAGTTTCCAGGATCGCGCCTTCCCGGGTTTTAAGCACCACATTTCCGGTCACCACCACATCATTGGTGGCGTTATTTATCGTTCCTTCTTTCGAAGTAAGATTTGAGGTCTCTTTTTCCTTCTCGAAATACCTGGCTTTTACCCCATAAAACCTCGTGTAATTCTCCCGGTGGAAAATCTGCGCTTCATCCGCTTTTATGATGAGTATGACTTTTCCGTCAAGGGTCTGCTTGAGTTCAAAGCCTTTCATGGAGATAATTCCCTTAGGCAGGTCTGTGATTATCTTAGTCGTTTCCCTTCCGCAGGAAGATAAAAACAGAAGGGCTGCTGCAAGAATAACAACCAGGAGCGTTCTCATATGGTTAGATTAGCATAAATAATTGAGTGTTGCAATAATTTAGGTTCAAGAAGGCTTTAAAAGAAACCAATTGTCAGCACCTAACTAACATTATACCCGGTTAATGATGCTATTTTAATTTCAATAAATCGTGTAAATGTATAATCCCGATAAGTTCGCCGGGCCTATCCACCACCAAAAGAGTGCTGATAGATTTTTCCTCCGTCAGGCGCACGGCTTCGCTCACAAGCGCGTCTTTATGAATGGTTTTTGGATTCCGGGTCATTATATCCCTGGCTTTCTTCTTCAGAAAACTTTTCTCATTCTTAAGGTGCATTCTAAGATCCTGATCCGTTATTATCCCGGAAAGCTTTCCTTTTGAATTTAAAACCGCGGTACATCCTGTCTTTTTGACAGTCATCTCAACTATTACACTGCTCATGAGCATATTTTCTCTGACTGCCGGTATTTCCTCTCCCTTCCTCATAATATCTTCAACTCTGGCGAGCATCCTGCCGAGACTACCGGCGGGGTGAAGCAGAGCATAGTCTTTTTCTTTAAATCCCCGTTTTATCAGCAGCGCGACAGCAAGCGCATCCCCCATTGCAAGTTCAGCCGTGGTGGAGGCCGTGGGAGCAAGCCCCAGAGGACAGGCTTCCTCTTTTACGGCAACGCAGACCGTAATATCAGAATTTTTCGCAAGCGTAGAGGCCTTCCCTCCTGTCAGGGCAATCACTCTTGCTCCTATCCGTTTTATGGCCGGCATAATATCCAGCACTTCCTCTGTTTCTCCGCTGTTTGAAACAATTATCACGACATCATTTCTTAAGACGGTACCCAGGTCTCCGTGAACGCCTTCAGCGGGATGCATAAACAGCGCGGGCGTGCCGGTTGACGCAAGTGTCGCGGAGATCTTCCTCGCAATTATTCCGGCTTTTCCCATGCCGGTAACTATCACGCGGCCTTTGCACAAATAGAGCATTTTCACCGCTTTGACAAAGTCCCGGTTCACATACACCAGTAGTCCTTTGACGGCTTCCGCCTCTATTCTCAGGACTTTTTTTGCCTCGCTCAATATTTTTTTATCAGTGGCCATAGCTTTGACTCCCGGGTAATTTGAGAATAATTTACTTGATTGCTTCCGCAACTTTCTTAACTTTCTTGAGCAGTTTTTCCATATTTTTCAGGGGGAACACGGAAGAAGCATCACAAAGCGCTTTGCGCGGATTGGGGTGTGTTTCAATGAACAGGCCGTCAGCACCCGCGGCTACGCCTGCAAGCGCAAGCGGTTCTACGAAGCCGGGCTGTCCGCCCCTGGAGTCTGAGCTTGTAAAACCCGGAATCCTTACCGCATGCGTGACATCAAAGGTAACCGGATAACCAAGCTCTTTCATAAGCAAAAAGGACCTCATATCAACCACAAGATTGTTATAACCCAGGACGGTGCCCCGTTCCGTGAGTATTATTTTATTATTTCCCGTACTTTTTATCTTTTCCGCTATTTTTTTCATATCCCAGGGCGCAAGGAACTGCCCTTTTTTCACATTTATAATCTTTCCTGTTTCTCCGGCTCTCACCGCCAAGTCCGTCTGCTGGCACAGATAGGCGGGTATCTGGATGATATCGGCAACTTCGGCCACAGCATTAATATCATGCTTGCAGTGAAAATCAGTCACTATAGGAACACCCGCTTGCTCTTTAACCGCCGCGAGTATCTTTAGCCCTTCCTTAAGCCCCGGCCCGCGGTAATTACCCACCGCCGTTCTATTGGCTTTGTCATAGGACGCTTTGAATATATATGGAATCTTCAGCCTGTCCGCTATTTTTTTCAGCTTCTTCGCGGTGTCAAGGCATTGTTTTTCCGATTCAATGACACACGGGCCTGCCATGAGGAAAAAACCTTTCCTGCCAAAAATATATGACGCCAGTTCTTTTCCGCTACGCATTTTTGCCTCCGAGCAAGCGCCCGCAAAATATCATTAACCGCTGTAATTTCCGTTCTTACCGCACTTATTTAAATCTCCTACAATTTCTTGCCTTTTTCCAACGCCGCTTTCACAAACTCCGAGAAGAGCGGGTGAGGCGCAAGGGGCCTGGACTTAAATTCGGGATGGAATTGCACCCCGACAAACCAGGGGTGATCCGGAACTTCAATTATCTCAACAAGACCGCCGTCCTTTGTAGTGCCGCCAATCCTCAAGCCTTTGCCCGTAAGTCTTTCCTTGTACTCGTTGTTAAACTCAAATCTATGCCTGTGTCTTTCTGATATCATTTCTTTGCCGTAAGCCGCTCTGGCGTTTGAGCCTGCTGTCAGCTTGCAATCCCAAGCGCCTAACCTCATCGTGCCGCCTTTATTCTCAACACCGTGCTGGCTCGCTAGCAGTGAAATAACAGGGTAAGGCGTCTTTTCATCAAATTCCGTGCTGTTCGCACCCGCCAACCCGCAGACATTCCTGGCAAATTCTATTACCGCGCACTGCATGCCCAGACAGATACCGAAGAACGGAAGTTTTGTTTCTCTGGCGTATTTTATCGCCTCTATTTTCCCTTCTATGCCTCTTCCTCCGAATCCGCCGGGAACAAGTATGCCGTCAATATCATGTAGGGCCTGTCCAGCGCCGTTCTTTATCACATTATCAGCGTCAATCCAGTGTAATTTTACTTTTGCGTTATTAGTTGTCCCAGCATGCACAAACGCTTCAATGATACTTTTGTAGGCGTCTTTTAACTCCACATATTTTCCGACAATACCTATATTCGCGGTCTTTGCCGGATACTTAATTCTTTCAACGACCTTTTCCCAGGGTGAAATATCCTGTTTCCCGTATCTTAAATTTAGAAGCTTCATCACGATAATATCAAGCCCTTCTTCCTTAAAGAGCAGCGGCACCTCATAAACGGTAGAGGCGTCCACGCACTGGATAACCCCTTCTTCTTCCACATTGCAGAACATGGAAATCTTGGCTTTCATGTCTTTTGAGATAGGATGGTTGCACCGGCAGATGAGTATATCCGGCTGGATGCCTATATTTCTCAGAGCCGCTACGCTATGCTGCGTCGGTTTAGTCTTCAATTCTCCGGCTGTTTCTATATAGGGCAGGAGCGTTACATGAACATATATAACATTCTCTTTACCGACGTCTTTTCTGAACTGTCTTATGGCTTCAAGAAAAGGCAGGCTCTCAATATCCCCGACAGTGCCTCCTATCTCGACAACCGCCACATCAACATTACTGTCCTTGGTTATCTTGTGAATCCTGTTCTTTATCTCGTCGGTAATATGCGGAACAACCTGTATGGTCTTGCCGAGATAATCTCCTTTTCTTTCCCTGGAGATAACAGAAAAGTATATCTGCCCGGTTGTTACATTATTATCTTTGCCCATCAAGGCGCCGGTAAACCTCTCGTAATGCCCGAGGTCCAGGTCCGTCTCCGCGCCGTCGTCCGTAACAAAAACTTCTCCGTGCTGATACGGATTCATGGTACCCGGATCTACGTTTATATAAGGATCAAATTTCTGATGTGTGACTTTTAAGCCGCGAGACTCCAGAAGGCAGCCTATTGAAGAGCTTGTTATGCCCTTCCCGAGCGACGAGACCACTCCGCCTGTCACAAAGATATACTTTGCCATTTTGGTTTCCCCCTCTTTACGGTTGTCAGACAGTTATGCCGTTCAGCTTTTCGCGTCCGGCAGCGCTGGCGGAGCAATTCACCGTAAGAGGCAAGCTTACTCTCACTGGAAGATTATTGACTTTTGCAGGTTCTTAATTATATACGGCAAACAATTCTTTACAGTATTAAGACCTTAAAACTTTTAAAACTTTCTTCAGGTCTTCCGGTGTATCAACCGGGACCGTGTCATATTTTGTTACAACAGCTTTTATTCTGCAGCCGTTCTCCAGCGCTCTAAGTTGCTCAAGCTTTTCCGTCTTCTCCAGGCGTGATTGCGGCATTTTGACATACTTTAGCAAATAGTTTTTCTTGTAGACATACACCCCTATATGCTTGTAGAAGAAATCGAAGTTTTCGGCTCTCGCCTGTGAAGGTATGGGAGACCTGGAAAAATAAAGCGCGAAGCCGTCTTTGTCCAGGGCAACTTTGACTATATTGGGGTCTTCCATCATCTTTCTGTCGGTGACTTTACAGACAAGCGTGCTCATTTGAAGTGTCTTGTCTCTGTAAAAAGGAAGCACTGCTTCATCCAGGGCATCCGCGCGGATAAGCGGTTCATCGCCCTGAATATTCACTACTATGTCGGCCTTTAAACCCCGGACGGCTTCGGCTATTCTGTCTGTTCCGCTTTTGTGCCTGAGCCCGGTCATAACGGCGTTTCCGCCAAAATCCCTTACAATATTATAAATTTTTACATGATCTGTAGCAACAAATATTTCGCTTATCGTTTCAGCTTTTCTGGCAGCCTCCCAGACATGCTGTATCATGGGTTTGCCGCCGATATCCGCAATTATTTTAGCGGGGAATCTGGTTGATCCCATTCTGGCGGGAATAACTCCGATTATTCTCACTTTAGCACTTCCCCCGTTTTACTGCTCCAGAGAGTTCCGCAGCAATCTCTTGGGAGAGAGCCCCCATGCG
>JBAXDA010000002.1:0-28003 GCA_037141215.1 Candidatus Firestoneibacteriota bacterium
CTGTTTTTTATGAGAAAAAACTCACGCCAAAAGTAACCCTGCTATTGACTCAGCCTATGCCTTTGACCTGGAGATCCAAACCAAAGTAATTTTTCTGATTTTTATCGCAGATTTAAATTCAGGATTATTTAATTACGGCGTGAGTCGTTTTAAGCGACGGGGAGGAGTAAACTACTAAACTAAACTAAAAAAGGCAGTATTTCCAGAGCAGCCAAACAGATTACCGCTATGGCAAAAACAGTTTCTCCGATCAGGAGTAATTCATCAAGCGGTTCTATCCAGGAATCCGGAATCAGGATAGGTCCGAATAGAACGGCTACTATCCCTCCCGCGCCGGCGAGCAGCACCAGAGTCTTAATTTTTATAATAATAAGCGCGAAAGCTGTTACGGCAAGTTTCAGAAAATCAAGAATACTTCCGGCACTGAACACAGCCTTTACGCTTGTCATTACCTCCGCGTTTATATCTATCTTTGAACTTACAAAAAAAAGTATAATTGCCAGCTGGCTCACAATAAAAAATATCATCCAGAAAATAAAGCCGACTCTTAAGGCAGTGGGCGAGCCGAGAGTTTCGGTTGTTTTTTCTATCCATCCTGTCACTAATTTAGACATAACACCCATCCTTTATCTAAGAACCCTAAGCTCGACCGGCACCAGGAAAATACCCAATTCTGCTGCAGTCAGCAAGAGAAATGCTCCCGTAAGCCCTGCAACGATGAGGCAGGCGGAGAGTTTGTGTTTCTTAAGGACTTCATCTCCAAAAGCGCCAATCAGCAATACCCCGGCAGCGGCAACCAGAACCCCGAAAGGTATCAGAATATTTTTCCATTTCACGGCTGCAAGTGCAAGCGTTTTTATCAGAATAACAACCAACTCAAATGCGTCCCTTCCTCCAGGATTCAAGAGGCTCTGCCATTGTTCCCTAAGTCCAAGAGCCTGCTTGGCCGGCACGGGCAGGATAAACAGAAGAATAATCAGCTGGCTGAGCACCAGCATGATCAACGAGACCCTGGCAGCAGTCCTTAAAACACGCGGGGAAGTTAATTTATCGAATGCATTTTTGACAACAAGAGAAACAATATTCATAGGGTTATTATAGCATATGAGGGAAAGTTTTATCAATTCTGAATAGGGCCTAAATAAAAGAACAGCCGAGGTCCGGCCGTTCTTTTATGGATTTTTAAGCTCGACTTAAGTACCTTTGGGTCGGGACGCCGGCTTGAGCCTTTCTTAGAAAACCAGCTTTCCCTCTATGAAAATACCGTTTAGTACAATGCTCAAAGAATAATTATTTTTTGTTTTATCTTCGTTAAAATATACATCTTCATATCTATAGCCTCCGCTTATTTCAAAAAAAGGCAGAAGCTTAAGCACGGCAGCGCCTTCATACATATAGGACATGCCCGAAGCCGTGGTATTTCCCGGCCCGCTGGGATTGAGAAGGTCGACGGAATTGTTTGTTACGGGGTATCCCGTTATTTCGCCGCGCACGCTGAACATACCGAGGTCAAGAGTTATTTTTACCCCTGCTCCCGCAAGCAGTTAGCTCATCAGAAACCTGCCGGCTTTATCTCCCGCAGCCACAATAGTCCCGCCGGATGTCCAGTCATAAAAGTTCTTGCGAGTGTAAACATATTGGACGCTTCCGAAAATATCAGCTCTGACAGGCCCCAGCCCGAGACTGAACCCTGGATTTACCGTGGCTCCAAAGAGAGTCGCGTCTATTGTTGTAGACATATTTCCGCTTCCTGGCATATTATCAAGATACATCGTCTGCCTGCTTACGGTGCCGTACCTGGCCTTTATATCAGCTCCGATGGGCCCAAGAACAGGAAGCCTAATCATGGCCTCATATATTGAAGCCGGAAAAGCGCCGTGAATTGCAGAAGCGGGCGCCGTACTCAGGCTCTCGGTATACTTTCCGCTGCTTGCATTAAACCATCTTGCTGAAATATCCAGACCCAGCAGATTTCCCGCAAAAACCGGGACAGAGAAAAGACAAAGGAGAAAGCCAAAATATATTTTTTTCATATTATCTCCTAATGTAAGCAATCTGAGCTTAACTGCTAATCTCTTCCAAAACTCTTCTCGCAGCTTTTGAGGGATCATCCGCTCCGGTTATAGGCCTGCCTACCACTATAAAATCAGCTCCAGCCTTGATTGCTTCACTGGGAGTTATAACGCGCTTCTGGTCATCCTTCTCCTTGAACCATTCCGGGCGGACTCCCGGCACGATGGTTTTAAAATTAGCTCCACAGGCTTTCTTTACGGCCTTTATTTCTTCTCCTGAGCAAACCACGCCGTCGAGCCCAGACTGAGCGGCCAGTTTTGCAAGTTTTATCGCGTGTTCTGCCGTCGTGCCGGAAATGCCCAGCTCTTCATTTAGGGTTATGGTGTTTATACTGGTCAACACGGTGACGGCTATCGCAAGAGGTTTCTGTCCCGGGAATCGGGAGCGAGCTTCGGCTGCTTTCTTCATCATATCAAGCCCGCCGGAGGCGTGAACATTGAACATATATACCCCGTAATCAAGTATTGATTGAGAAGCCTTGCCTACGGTATTAGGAATATCATGGAATTTCAGGTCAAGAAATACCTTGCCGTATCTTTTGCTGAGTTTCTCCACTATTGAAGGGCCGAGTGCGCTGAAAAGTTGGAACCCGACTTTAAAAACCCCGGCATAAGCGCCTGTCTTCTCAGCCAGAGCAAGAGCAGTTGTTTCGTCGGAACAGTCCAGAGCTATTATCAACCTGTCTTTTGGGTCCATAGAACCTCACTCAGCCATAAACTAGACTTCTTTTTCTATTTTAGCATATACAGAACATGCAGTTGAACCAAAATATGTTTGCCCTAGCAGAACCTCTTAATGATCTTTTATCCGTTTATTGACAAGTTTTGCGAGCTGCGCCGCAAAATCAAACTGAGCTTTCGGTATTTTGAAACCGCATTCCAGGTACTTTCGCGGAGCGGTTTTTTCTCCGCTCTTTAGTATCTTCCAGTTCTCCAGATAGGTACACCATAGAATCAACCGCTGGTGGTCTTTCCTGCAGATATTTACTACCTTAGCAAGCATCTTTGCCGCTTCGGCCTGCTTTCCTCGTATAGAAAGCGCAAAAGAGTAGAAAAAGAACCTTTCCAGGGCAAAGTAAAAAGCAAACTCTCCTGCAAGCATACTGCCGTCAACCTTAACCTTCACTATTGAGGCAATGGCTTTCTTGGCAAGTCTGTCTTCACCCATTTTCTTATAGATTATATATTTCAAGAGCTGGCTTCTGCATTCAACTCTCCAGCTGCTTTTGTGAATACCGATATTTTCCGGGTAGAGAAGAGCTTGTTCAATGCAGTCTAAGGCCGCGGCAAGATTTCCTTTCTTTGCGAGCTCTTCCGCCTTTCCGTTCCAGGCTTCTTCATATATCTGACGCGGTACAAATTCCCCTTCCCAGGGATATAACTGTCTTTTGCTGATGAATTCTATTGCTTTATCATACTCGCCGGTGTCAACATAAAATTTTGCCTTTCTCTCTAGTGCCTTGGGATGATCCATAACTTTTGGCGAAACCATTTTTTCAATTCTCTTCCTCTGTTCAGAGTACCCGTAACCTGCAAGGAACTTATCGGCTTCATAATACAATTCCCAATCATCGGGATTGCAGCGCACCGAGTGTTCATAGGCGCCTGCTATTTCCCGGTGATTTGTCTGCTCCTGAAGATGCCCGATTGCAATATTCCTGTAAACCACCGAGCTCTTAGAACCCAGCTGCTTCGCTTTGTAGAAATAACGCAGCCCGTCTTTGTATCTTAGCTTGCTGGTCAGAAAATTACCGGCATACTCATAAGTATTAGGAAGATTGGGTATGGATTTAATCGCTCTATCCAGGACTTCAAGTGATTCCAACTGCCAGGGAAAAACACGCTTATCCTTTTTTAAAGCGCCCAGCCGGTAATTAACCACGGCTTCCTTTTTCCTGCCGAGTTTTTCCAAAGAAAACCCCTGATAATAATAATACAAAGGGTAGGAGGGATACTTTTTCTTTGCCAGCTCCAATATTTTTACGGTTTCTTCCCATAACCCGGCCTGCATATAATCCATAGCAAGTTCCAGCCCGGCCTCTTTACACCTGTGAAGGTTTTTGTTTAATTCCCGCAAAGCCTGTTTCCCGCCGTGTAGCAGGCTGTACTCGCTTAATAAAAGGCAATCGATGGGGTCGTTTTCAAGGGCATCCGCGGAAAAATGTTTTGCCTCTTTAAGTTTCCCTGCCTTGCGAAGAGCCGCAACATAGAGCCCTGCAACCTTGGGATTATTTCCGCACTTGCCGTAAGCTTTCTCCAGCACTTCAAGCGCTTCTTCGTACTTGTTCTCGGAAAGCGCTATTTTTCCCAATTCAACCAGAGAAGCGGAGCTCAAGTAGCTGTCATTTAGCCGCAGCTTCCAAAAGGCCTCTTTTGCAATTTTATTTTTACCTGCCAGTTTATAAGAAAGCCCCTGATAATAAAACACCTCTCTATTGGCGCGGTCTATGGAGATTACCTCCTTAAACCTTTTTTCGGCCTTCTCAAAAAGCCCGCTGCTTAAAGCAATAATGCCGAGACGCAGCATCGCGGGAGCGTACTTAGGATTGTTCTCCAGCGCGGCCAGATACGATTTTTCGGCTTCTCTGAACAGCCTTTTTTTCTCGTTTGCGATTCCCTCAAGATAAAGTTTCTGGGCACTGTTCCGCTTTTTCCCTGACTTTTCGTCAGGATAGGATTCGTAGAGACCCAGTTTTGAATAAATCGAATGATACCTGAAAATAACTTTGTCCTCTAAAGTTATTTCAAAAACAAGTTCCTTGGACCCGGCTTTCCTGCCGGGCTTTGCCGTGTCAAAGAAAGGCTTTGCAGGATCAAGATTGACCGTGCGTTTATAGAGAAGTTTTCCACCGAGCGCAAGGCTTAGCACTGCTTTTCTAAGTATCCTATTAGGGCTGAAATATATCTCAAGAGCAGAGTCTTTTGTTGTTTTTATGAGGTTCAGGGCGCCTTCAGGATTGGCTATTACAAAACCCTTGGTGCCTCTGACAGGCATATAGTATTGTTTGAAATTATTTGAGTCGTAGGGATTCAGGAACTCAAAGTAAAGCTGGGTTTCAAAAGGGCCGCACTGAAATTCCGTATAAGCGGGCATATCGGCATCCGCCAAAAAATCTTTCCATCTTGTCCCGTAGCGCGTTCCCCAGGTAAAAAACTTTTTTCCGGGCACCTCAAACCTGTTGGCATAATGAGCCATTCCGAATTTATAGTCTTCGTTGTAATAACCGAAAAAATTCTCCGGCGAGTTGTGCGTAAAGATCTCTCCGGCCCCTTCCTTAAAATTAGCAGAGTAGGTTAAGTCTCTTCCTTTATATTTTGGAAAAGTAATATCTCCCTGCATCCTGCTCGCCGGGAAAACCAGCCTTAACCCGTCCGTGGTATCTACCGCGGCATTAGCCCAGTAGTAATAGCGCTCCGGGAGGCTGGAACGGTTATTTAGCTTCACCGAGACTTCCATATATGAGATGCCCGGATAAAGCTTTATAAAAACGGTCCATCTCATCCTGGTAACCAGATCTATATTGCCTACCGCGACTCCGGCTGAGCCGTCGGCGCATTTAAAAATCCTATAGTCCACGGTCTCGTAGGAGGTTATGGAATGTCCCATGGGAAAATTGAACTCAAGCCCGGCGGCTATCCAGGTGCCTTTGGTCTGTATCAAAGCGGGCTTAATAGTGGAATTCTTATAGAAAAGGTCTTTCCCCGTAATCTTATCATGCGCGGAATACACGCGTCCGCCTCTTTCCGGCAGAATGACGAGTTTTAGATACTCATTCTCAATGCAGACCGCTTTATAACTGAAATCTGATTTAATGCCTTTAAGGTGCATGCGCCGCGTATAAGGATACATTCTGTAATTGCCTTCAACAATCAGATCCGGATTTTCATTTTCTTCACCTGATTCATAGGTCGGAATTACAAGGTTTTCTTCCCAGGCTCTTACAACTTTCATAGCACTCCTTTTCTTTTTTTTAGGCAAGCAGAATATCACAATATGAAGCCGTATCTTATCGGTTCAGATCCCTGATTTCATGCCTGCCTTTCCGGGTTAAGCGCGAAGGGTAAAAGATATATTATGATGGCTATACCGCCCTTGCTTCTGCGTTCCCGCGTTTTATTTGCCCTAGTCTACCTCGGCTCGTTGGGATACCAGAGCCAGAGAAAGAACTTGAATCTCTACCACAATCTTACCAAAACCTTGCTAACTTCTTCACGTTTTTTCTGGTACTCTGTCTTCTCTCCGGCAGTCCTGCCGTAATCTTCCTTTATTTCTTTCAGTTCCGCTTCCAGAGCAGCTCTCTTGTTGAGCTCCTGTTCTATCATTTCTTTTGCCCTGCGGTTCTCGTCTTCCCTTACTTTAACATAGTTCTCATAATCTACAAGGTGCCGGTTCTGGCTCTCCACCGTTTTTTTGAAATCCTTTTCTGCCTTATTTGCAGAAATCTCCAGTTCGCCGAACAAAGTCTCAAGCCCTGCTATTGTGCTGAGGTATTCTTCCTCTTTTTGCTTCTGAGCTTTCCACTGCACTTCATGCAGGGCATATTCCATCCTCATAGAGCCTATTTTCTGGCGCTCTTCTTTAAGTTCTGTTTCATACTTTATCGCTACGGTCTTTAGCTGCGCCTGCAGCCTGTTGATCCCTGACTTCAGCTCTTCTTCCCTTAGTTCAAAATCATTTTTAATCTTCTTTTCCATCTCATTAATCCGGTTTCTTATCCCGGAGAGTTCTTTTTCTTTTAGTTCAATGTGATCGGAAAGTTCTTTAACCTGCACATTGAATCTGGACTTGACCGAAACAAGTTCAAGGTCTTTTTCCCGCGAGGCGGCAAGCGCGGCATCGCGCTCCTGCTCAAGAGCTTCCCTTTCCTTTCCTGCGCTTTCCTGTTCTCCGGAAAACCCGGAAAGCCTTGCATTAAGCGCATCCTTTTCCGCGATGCTCTCGGAAGCCTTCTTCATTTCTACTATTATGCGGTTCTCCAGTTCAATTATCTGCTTACCGTCATTCTCCGCCCTGGCTTTGAATTCCTCAATGAGATTTTTCTTCTCTTCTTCTATCCGGAGCAAGGCTTCTTCCCTGCTCTTGAGCTGAGCGGAAAGAGCGGTTATTCCTTCCTTGAGTCTTTCCGTTTCCTCTGTCGTCTCTATATTCAGGGTTTTAAGTTCCGCTTCTCTGCTGCCGGTTCCCTCTCCGTAATACTGCCTGCCTTTTTCCTGCTTCTCCTGCAATAGTTTCATCCTTGAGGCGTACTCGGCAAGCGTGGCGGAAAGTTCTTTTTCTTTCTTCTCATAGGTTTCCTTAAAGCCGAGGAAAAACTTTTCTTTGCTTTCTACCGCTCTTCTTTCAAAGGCAAGCCTTTCTTCGAAATCCCTGCTTACCCTCTCAATCTCGCCCTTAGCCTTTTCGGCGTCTTCCGCAAACCTTTCTTTTTCAAATCTGAGCTGAAACTGCTCCTGTTCCATCCTGGCTTTTTCCGCCCTAAGAGCAGTTATTTCCTCTGTGCCGCGGAGCTTGTCCCGCATAGCAGAGCCAAGCTCGCGTTCAAGCCTCTCACAATCGTGTTTTTTGATTTCAACTTCAGAATTGACTCTGTGATATTCGCGCTCTTTCTCTTCCGCAAGGGATCTGTACCTGCCAAGTTCGTTCTCCTTCCTGGACTGCAAATCGTGAAGTTCGTTCTTTAAGATTTCCAGCTCGTGCAGGGCCTGGTCCTTTTCTTCCCCTGCTTTACGCGCTTCGAATTCGAGTTTTATCTTCTCCTGTTCCGATCGAGATACGGAATCATAGAAGCCGGCAAGTTTTCTTTGCCTCTCTTCCGCTATTTCTTTTGCCGCTTTCAGGTCGTTCTCGTAATTGGCGTAGGCGTCAAATTTAAGCTGCAGCTCTTTCTCGAGCAGCTCCGCCTTTTCCCTGTAATGTCCGACCTTAAGGTCGCGGTCCATTTCAATTTTTTTTATCTCATTTTTTATACCCGCCAGCTCAAGGTCGCTGCCGGAAGTGCTTTGTAGTATGGTTTTCAGCCTGTTGTCTTTTTCGTTGAGTTTGTTCTGAAGGTCTTCTTCAACCCTGCGCTTTTCCTCTCTTATAGTTCGAAGTTCATTCTCAAGGCGGGGAAGATTTTCTCTAAACGAGAGCAGTTCAGCCTCCCTGGACCGAAATTGCTCCGTAAGTTCTCTCTGTCTTGAGGATGCCTCCCTTGCCTTCTCTCCCTCCCTTAGCAGAGCCTTTTCGTGCTCCTCCAGCTTTTCACCAAGATTTCTTCTCTCTGCTTCCATTTTAAGGCGCCATTCGCCTTCTAAGCCGTCGAGCCTGCTCTGCAGTATCCGCAGAGAATCGGTCTTCTGGGACAGTTCTACATATATCTCCGACTCTCTTCTCGCAAGTTTTTCGTAAACACGCGTGCGTTCTTCGTCTAAAGCAGTTTTTATTTGTTCAATTTCCTTATTCTTGCCGGCGAGATAAGCGCTGACTTCGGCATCTTTTCCCGCGAGTTCTGCTTTTATCGCTTTTACCTCGCCTTCTTTAAGCTCCAATTTCTGCTTCCAGATATCTCCCTCTTCGTTGAGCCTGTTCTTAAAACCCTCCACTTCCTGCTCTTTAGCGGCGAGCATTTTCTGCGCAAGCGCTTCCTTGTAGAACAGGTCCTTCACAACCGTATTTTTCTGCTCCTCTTTTTTCGCAAGCTGTTCCTCAAGAGCTTTAATCTTTGAAAGAAAATTGTCCGAAAGTTCACGGAGCTCTTCCTCTTTGCTCTTGAGGAGTTCTTTCAGGTCTTCTCGCAGAGAAACCGCCTCGGCTTCGCGTTTCTTTAATTCACCGTTCAGAGCCTCGCGGGCAGAGTCAAACTCCGCTTCGCGCTGCGCCGACTGCTCCTTCTCTCTTTTAAGAAGAGTGTTAAGCTCCTCTTCTTTTCTATCAAACCGGGATTTAATGGCCCGAAGCCACTTTTCCCTCTCGCTCCAGACAGAACTCTCGCGCTCTTTAAAATCCTGCTCAAGTTTTGCGGAAGCCAGCCGGGAGCCAAGCTCCTGTTTCTCAAGCGCTCGCAGATTGCTCTCTTCCCGGGCTTCGAACTCTTTTTTCAAGGCCTCAAATTCTTTTTCTTTTCCGGAGAGGATCTCCAGGATTTTCTCTTTTTCGGAAATAACTCTTGCGGTGCGTTCTTCAACGGTCTTCTCTGCTCTTGCCTGCAGTTCCTTCAGCTCTTGTTCCTTTTTCTGGGTCACTGCCCTGAGCCTGGATTCCTGCATGGCGAGCTCGACCCTTAGCGAACCGGCTTCTTCTTCCTTTGCTTTAAGCGCGGCAAGCCAGCTTTTTTCCCTTTCTCTCTGAAGCTTTTCTTCAACATCTTTAAGTTCTGCCAGGGCTTTGTCCTGCATCGCGCGGATGTCTTTTTCACGCTTTGCCCACATATCCTGGATCTCCGAAACCTTATAATCAAACTCTTTGTTCTTTTTCGCCAGCTCCTCTTCTTTTATCTTAAGCTCGCCGGAAATCTTCGCCTTCTCCGTTGAATAATCTTTTTCCAGCCGGCTAATCTTTTCGTTTATGGCCGAATCCTTTTCTGCAAGCATCTCTTTAATGGCTTTAACTTCGGAATCTTTTTCACGGGAAATTTTTGCGAGCTCTTCTTTTTCATTTTCCAGGCGTTTTTTTTCGGTCTCTATCTCTTTTGAAATGCGGGTCTTCATAAGACGCAGCTCGTTCTCTTTGTTCTGAAGTTTGGATTGTAAAACAAGAAGACGGCCGGTAAGTTTTTTTTCTTTCTGAGGAGAAGGGGATAAGGTTTCGTCAGGCACTATTTGCTCCTTATTTTTGCAGCAGTCGTTATGCTGCGCTTTCTTTTTATCTTATATTCTGCATAGCGTTACTGCTTAAACAGCAATAGATTTGGTATTAGTCTCCTTTTCATAAACTATATAGAAAAATACGAGTTTTGTCAACATTTAAGGTGATTTATTTTGATAAAATACCTTTGGTGGGATTAGAGAAAGGGCATATATGACCATTCTTTTCTTGATATACATGCGTAAGTTGTTGTTTATCAACGGTATGTTGCTTGTTGCGATATTCGAGTAAATCTGACAAATACAGCAGATTTTTAGTGTTCTTATGGTCCTTAATGTTTGTATTGCCGACATAAGGAGAATGGATAGAACAACAGAGGGCGCGTTAAATTAATACGCAGACATTTAGCGCTTATAGACCTAATAGGGCTTCATCAGAATAAAGTATATAACATAGAACCAGCTAAGTATTCCATGTATGACCATCCAAAGAAGCGAATGAAGGTGGCTGTAAGAGATTATCATTGCCATAGCGGTCCCAAAACCTATGCCGTATTGCAATCCGTGTTTATTCATTATCCCTCCCGATTCCGGTTATTCTTTACGCTTCTTCCCTCAGCTTAAAGACGAGAGTTTTGAGCTACTCAGGTTGTGCCGGCGGTTTTCCTGCTTCGCTTTCTTCCACGAACTTTTTAATCTCCTCCAGGTTTGCCAATATAAGTTTAGCTTTGGCCGCCCCGAAAGTGAACGGGTACTTGTCGTCTTCCGCTCTTATCAAAGATATTACCGGTTTTCCCTGGTATTCCCCTCTCTTTATCATAAATTCTCCTTTATTCCGCTGCCGGATATTATTTTATGCTATCTGCGCAGGCTGCTTAGACATATTATGCTTCTGCACTGCGGTTTGTCAAGATAATACGGAGAGCAGGTTTGCTTCAAACTATTTTTTCAACTTTGTGAAGTATTCTTTTCCACTTAAGTCCGCTGGAAAACCCCCCTAGAGACCCGTCTGATCTGATTACTCTGTGACAGGGAATGACTATCGCAACCGGATTTTTACCTACAGCGTTGCCGGCAGCCCTGCAGGCTTTAAGGTTTCCTGCCTGCTTCGCCACCCAGGCATAAGAGCGGGTCTCACCGTAAGGAATCTTAAGCAGCGCCCTCCAAACTTTTTTCCGGAACTCGGTGCCTTTCAGATCAAGAGGGAACGCAACGGCAGTCTTTCTGCCCTTGAAATATTCTTTTAGATAGCGCTCAAGTTTGTCCAGGTAAACAGACCTGTCATTATACTTCTTTGCCCGGCCGCGGCTTAATTCAAGGGAAACAATACCCTTCGGCCCGGCTTCTAGCACAACCATCCCGTATTTTGTCATAACACTGCGTTTCATTTTTCTGTCTCCGCAGGCGCGCGCGCTCCAAACTTCTTTTTCAATTCCAAAAGCAGTGTTTCGGTTTCTTTGGAACCTGCGAGGTGGGCCGTGAGAATAAATATTATTATCCCGGAGAATACGCAGACAGCGACCTGCAGTGCCCTTCCCCATACTTCAACAGGCTTGAAATAGCCCGCAAGAAAGTAACAGGCCGCTCCCATAATGACAGATGCAGCAAGAACCCTGCAGAAAGAGATAAAAATCCCGCGCTCGTCAAGCGCGCCGGTCTTCTTCCTAAAAGCGGCATAAACAATTACAAGATTCACCAGCGAGGAAAGAGTGCTTGCCAAAGCAAGCCCGGCAAAGCCCATAGGTTTCATCAGCAATAAAGAGAAAACAACATTGGCAAGAACAGCTATTATTCCTGCCTTTACCGGGGTTTTGGAATCCTTCATAGCAAAGAAAGTCGGAACCATTATTTTTGTCAGCGCCGCAAACGGAAGCCCGAGAGCGTAATAGGAAGCCGCCACTGCCGCATTCCCGGCATCACTTGCCGTGAACTGTCCGTGCTGGAAAAGCAGCGCGTTTATCGGATAACTCAGCGCCACGAGACCGGTCATAGCCGGAAGAGCCATAAAAAGGTTTATTTTTACAGCAGTCGAAAGAGTGGCTTTTAGTTCTCCTATTTCATTCTTTGAAAAATGCGCGGCTATTAACGGAAAAGAGGCGGTGGCGACGGCTACGCCGAAGATTCCAAGCGGCAGCTGCATCATTCTGAAACCGTAATAGAGGTAGGAAACCGCAGCCGTGCCCAGCAGGGAGGCGATAGCGGTATTGACCACAACTATATTTATCTGTCCTACCGAGTTGGAGAATATTGCCGGCGCCATAATTCCGGCCATGCGCAAAACACCTTCATGCCTGAACTCAAAGAGCATTTTGAATCTGAAGCCGTGCTTGTAGGAGACCGGAAGCTGGAGAAGCACCTGAGCCAGTCCGCTTGCAAGGACGCCAAAGCTCCAGATTACCACGACCTTCTCCGCCGTCACGCCTTTTAAGAAGAGCATTATGTAAATCCCGAAGCCGATCATTACCAAATTCCCGAGCGCCGGGCCTAAAGCCGGTATGGAAAATTGTTTCAGGCTATTGAGCATCCCCATAAACACCGAGGCGAAACCCATGAAGGCTATAAAGGGGAACATTATCTTAGCAAGTTTGACGGTCAAGGCCGCGGCGTCAGGGGAGAACCCGGGAGCCATTATTTTTACAATATAGGGCGCGAGCAGGATACCAAACAGTATTACCGCGCTGAAGATAATAGCAAGCAGGGAAAAAACAATACTTGCAAGCCGGAAGGCTTCCTCTTTTCCTTTTTTCTCCAGGTAATCAACGAATGTGGGTAGAAAAGCAGAACTCAAAGCGCCCTCGGCAAGCAGATCCCGTAGCATATTCGGGATTCTGTAGGCCGCAAAAAAAGCATCCGAAACCCACCCGGCTCCGAAAAGATGCGCATTAATAGAGTCTCTAAGATAGCCGAGAATACGGCTCAAGCCGGTGGCAGCACTCAATATCCCCACAGAGCGGGTTATGTGTTTTGTTTGCTGGTTCATATTCCCTAGTCACATCCGGCTGACTGTTTCAAGTTGCCTGTCTCGCCGACAAACAAAGATTCTGTGTTAGCAGGTTCCTTTCAGGACAATAGTTCCTAACTTGCTTCCAAACCGCGGGATGGCAGGATGCTATACGAGTATTATTAGAGTCTATAATACCCGTGGTATTTTCAGCACTCTGTCAGGAAAGATATCTAAGACGGGGCGGCATAAAACCCTGCTAAGAGACTCTTCTCAACAGCATTTTTATCCTGGCTACCAGTTTGTCGCCGTCAAAAGGTTTGGCAATATAGTCGTCCGCACCGGCATCGATCCCCTCCAGCTCACTGTACTTGTCGCGTTTTGCAGTCAACATTATTATGGGGATTGACGCAGTTTGCAGATTGGTTCTCAGCTTTCTTGTTGCTTCAATTCCGTCCATTTCCGGCATCATCACATCCATAACAATCAAAGAGATGGCTTCCTTAAAAGCGTAGGACAGAGCCTCTTTCCCTGTTTTTGCCTGCAGCACTTCGTAGCCCGCGTCTTTCAGGCGCTTGGAAATGACTTTCCTCATATCCTCTTCGTCGTCGACAACCAGTATTTTCAAGGTCTTGCTGCCGGCAATATCCGTTTTTACCGCGTCTTCCTGCCAGCCTATTTCCGAAACTCTTTCAACCTCATCCAGAGTCGTCAAACCCTGAGAGACCTTGAATACGCCCGCCTCTGACAGTGTTTTAAATCCGCCCTTCTTGGCTTCAGCCAGAATATCTTTTTCAGTGGATTTTTTGCCTATCATGGTCTGGATGCTGTCATCATTTTTCAGGATCTCGAATATCGCAGTCCGTCCGTAATATCCCATAAACCTGCATCTCTCACACCCCGTCCCCTTATAAAACTCCGAGATATTGTACTTGTCAATGAAGACCCTGAATTTTTCCAGCATATTCTCCGCTGGATTATAGGCCTGCTTGCAATGAGGGCAGATTACCCTCACAAGCCTCTGCGCGATAACACAAATAATAGAGGAGGCTATGATGTGCTGATCCAACCCCATGTCCTGCAATCTCATAATAGAGGCGACAGCATTATTTGTATGCAGCGTAGAAAACACCAAATGGCCCGTTAAAGCGGCCTTAAATGCAATTTCAGCGGTTTCTACATCTCTTATTTCTCCGACAAAAATAACATTAGGGTCCTGACGCAGAATACTTCTCAAGCCTTTGGCAAAGGTAACATCTTTGGCGGCATTCACCTGAAGCTGATTTACGCCTCCCATCAAATACTCTATCGGATCTTCTATTGTTACTATGTTAACTGTCTCGTTCTTTACCGCGTTGATGGCCGCATAGATTGTGGAAGTCTTTCCCGAGCCCGTCGGCCCCGTAACTAGCACTATGCCTTGCGGTTTTTTTATGGCTTCCTTGAACAACTTAAGTTCTGATTCCTGAAAACCTATACTTTCTATTGTATTCCGTATTTCACCGTAATCAAGAAGCCTCATAACAATCTTCTCTCCGAAATGAGTCGGGATAGTGGAAATCCTGAGATCAACTTTTTTATTGCCGATTACAACCTTGCTGCGCCCGTCCTGCGGTTTTCTTGTTTCCGCGATATCCATTTGAGACAAGGCTTTAATACGCGCAATCAGGCGTTTTGCAATCCCCGGCGGGAGTTTCATTATGCTCTTTAGAAGCCCGTCTATTCTGAACCTTACCTCAACGCAGTCCTCATAGGACTCCACATGAATATCGCTCGCCCTTGACTTTACGGCTTCATGCAAAACAAAGTTTGTAAGTTTAATTGAGGGAGACCGGTCGCCTCCCAGCTCATTCTCTTCAAATAGGCCTTTACCGGGGCCCGTTTCTTCAAGGGACTCTACTTTCAGGTCCTCGTCTATATTCTTTACAAGATCGTAGATGTCATCATCTACCGCGTAATATTCCTCAATATAGCGCGAAATATCGCTTTTTGCGCTCAATACAGGCCTTATGGTCAGCTTGGAGAGAAGCTGCATATCGTCCAGGGCCATCAGATCCAACGGATCGCTCATCGCAACCACAAGTTCCCCCTTTTCTTTTCTCAAAGGGAAAACACCGTAACGCTTCACGCGCTCATAAGTAAAAACTTCCAGAACCGTAATGTCTACTTTGATGTCATCAAGGTGAACTATAGGAAGATTGTAAGCCCTTGAGGCGGCAGACATCAACTGCTCCTCCGTCAAGAAGCCCATATTCACAAGAACTTCATGTATAGGTTTTTTAGCCCCCATCTGCCGGTCCCTGGCGTCAGACAACTGTTCCTGTGTTATCAGCTTTTCGCCCAGAAGCAAATCCATCAAACTGGAGGTCTCAGATGTTTGAACCATCTCTTTTTTGCAATAGGGGCACTTTGGATTGACAATGGAATCATATTCAGGAAAGTATTTTTCCGTTATGGATTCCTTGCCTGCAGCCTCGCAGTTCTCGCACTTAAATTTGTAAATTGGCATCACACCTCCGCATTCAAATATTGTTCCATTTTTCAATTTAATACGCGCTGCAGATTCCTTTTCAAAACAACCCGGAAAATCTGCTTCAGCGCTCTTTTTGAACTCAAAATCAGCTACTCGCCCAGAAGCCTCTGAATCTTCCCCAGGAGCTCTTTTGCGTCAAAGGGCTTGTAAATGTAGTCATCCGCTCCCATCTCGCGCGCTCTATCACTTAGAGGCCTGGCAGTAGAAGCGGTAAACAACATAACAGGTAAATTCTTTGTCGCATTATCTGCTTTTATTGCCCTGCATACCGCTTCTCCGTCAAGCCCGGGCATTGCAAGGTCCAAAAGAACCATATCAGGTTTCTCTATAGGCAGCAGATCCAGTCCCATTTTTCCGTTCACCGCCTGGATTACAAGATAGCCTGCTTTCGCTAATCTTCCGGCGACCATCTTTATCATATCAGGCTCATCATCAATAACAAGAATCTTCTTTGCCATGCCAACTCCTCTTCAATCTACCGGCAGCGTGAAGATAAACTTTGTGCCTTTTCCCCATTCAGATTCAACCCAGATCTTCCCTTTATGATTAACAATTATTTCCTTGCTGATGGCCAGGCCGAGCCCGGTTCCACCGGCCTTCCGTTCATTGCCCGTAAGTATTTGCTCAAATTTTCCGAAAAGCTTATTTATATCCTCGGGCTTAATTCCCAGGCCGGTGTCCACAATTGATACTTTTACGTTTTTATCTTCTTTCTCGGTTATGACGGTAATTTTTCCTTTCTCGGTAAACTTCAAAGCGTTATTAATCAGGTTTGTCAACACCTGGATAATCTTATCGCTGTCAAATTTAATTCTCGGGATATTGTCGCCGATAAGCGCTTCAAGGACCAGTCCGCTCTTTTGGGCAAGAGGCCGCATCGCTTCCAGCACCCCCGCCACTGCTTCATTTAAATTATTCTCCTGAATTTTAAACTTCATCATACCTGATTCAAGTTTTTGGACAAACAAGACATCATTTATCAATCTACCCAGCCTGTCAATATTCCTGACCGCCACACCCAAATAATCCTTCTGTTCATCATTTACAACGCCGCAGGAGCCGTCTGAAACTATCTTTACAGCCTCCATAATGACTGCTAAAGGAGTGCGCAGTTCATGGGAAACCATGGAGATGAATTCAGACTTTGTTTCAATGGCTTTCGCTATTTCCATTTCCGCTTTTTTCCGCCCGGTGATATCATGCCCGACACCGAGCAGGCCCACAACCCTGCCATAAGAGTCTTTCAGGGAAGTCTTGACTTTATCCAGCATCACTTTCTTCCCGTCCGGGTAAGTCACCCATTCCTCGTAGCGCAGGGGAAGGTCCTCTTTCATTGCGAGGTCATCCTGTTTGGAATAAGCATCCGCAATTTCCGCGGAGAACAAATCGTAATCTGTTTTCCCTATGATATCTTTTTCCGTCTTACCGACAAATTTTCCAAACTCAGGATTGCAGCCGAGGTAGGCTCCTTCTCTATTCTTAAAAAAAACGCTGTCAGGTATTGAGTCCAGAAGGCCTCTGAGCAGTGCCCGCTCGCTCTTAAGCATCTCCTGTGAAAATTCAATCTGCTTTCTTTGCTCATGTTCCGAGGTCACATCCCTGAAAACAAGCACGGCTCCGGTTACTGCCCCGCCATAGTCCCGGATAGGGGCGCAACTCTCGGCTATTTGATATTCACTGCCGTCAAGGGATCTTAGCAGGGTGTTGGCGGACAGGCCCACAGTAATGCCTTTTTTAAGTGTAAGCTCAACAGGGTTTTTTGCCTTAGCCTTTGTCGCGGAATCAAAAATATTAAAAATATCCGAGATAGGCCGCCCCTGCGCTTCTGTCCAGACCCAGCCTGTTAATTTCTCGGCAACACTATTAATGCTGACAATACATCCGTTTGTATCAGTGCTTATAACTCCGTCACCGATGGATCTAAGAGTTGCTGCCTGCCGCGCTCTTGTTTGATGGAGCATGATGGTTCTTTCACTTACCTGCTGCCCTAATTCGCTTTCCCTGCTTATTGTCAGCCGGACGAGAAACAAAAGAAACCCTGTCAAAGTAAAACCGACGAGCAAAGTCAGTCCTCCTGCTTTTTTGGGGTGCGTCAAATAAAACCCGGAGGATGGGAGAGCCTTTAGAATAAAGACCTTGTCAAACACAAATAATGGCTGGGAAATATAAAGCGTTCCCTGGTTAAAGGCTCTTTTATTGTCCTGCCCCTGCCTGTAAACCAAACCTGAAGTGGAAGCTACCAAAACAGGCTGCGTATTCGGAAAGGCCTGGAAAAGATTCATGTTCAAGACAGGATTTTTGGTGGCAGAAGTTATACCTGTAGATCTTCTCAGGAAGGTTTCTAGTTTTAAGACCGCCAGGGCAAAACCGCGCACTTTCTTCTTGTCTTCCGTAAAAACCGGACGATAAAGAAGCATACCATACCGGGTCATGGTTTCCTGCACCAAAACAATTGCGTCCGTTGCGGCAGACAAGCCGCTGCTGATAGCTTCTTCGAGGGCCGCGCGGCGGACCTGTTCAGAACCGCGGTCATAGCCCAGCGCCGGATAATTCCCCTTTAAAGGATTTACCAGGTACGCGGGATAATAGGTTTCACGAATTGCCGCCGGAATCTTTCTGCCTGAGGCATCTTTTTCCCAAAAAGAGTAATCGGCAAGACCTGAAAGCCTGGCCTCGTTCTCGTATTTTGCCCGGTCTCTATGGGGAACGGCGGGTATCCACTCCCAGGTCTGAACAGTAGGATCCTGCGTTAAATATGAAGTATAAACAAAAAAATCTTTTGAATGAATGCTGTTTGTGTTTTCAATATAATGCGCTAAGCCCTCAAGCTCAATCTTTTCAAGGCTGTTAAGCCTTTGGGTGAGCAGGCTGATTTTATCGTTTGCCAACTGCAAAAAAACTTCCTGCTGACTCTGCTTTTCGCTCTGATGGGCAGTCCAGGCCGCGGAGAGCGTCAGGATAATACCGACAGAACAGATTAAAGCGACTTCTACGTACCGTAAGGCTCCTTTATAAGCGTAGCCAAAGCCGGCTCTGCGGGATAAAAGATAATATCCTGACGAAATTACCAGGAGCAGCAATAGCGTAAGGGAAACCGGGATAACACCGGCACCAAGGAGATCCCTGCGCCAGGCGGCTATATCTATGTCCATTCCAAAGACCGCGACGAGGTTTCCCTGCCGGTCTATAAGCGGAATCAGGGAGGAGATATAAGTGCCCCAGCGATCAGAAACAGGACCGACAGAAATATCTTTTTTCGTTTCAAACGCCCTGATGTCCCCCGGAGACACTTCACCGTAGGCCTGTCCGGCGGGCGATTCATCTTTGCTTCCCTTCGGCTCTGAATCCGCATAAAAGAAGACTGTACCGTCCGGGTGGCGCCCCATTAAATACAGAAACCTGCAATTCGCTGTGCTGCCGCGCACAAGTGCAAGCTGTTTTTTGATACGCAAATAATTCGGAGAGGCAAGATCCGAGCCCAAACCCTTTAGAGCTTTTATGCCGTCTAAATCCAACGCCCCGGCTATTAAGCGCGCCTGGAGGAGATTATCCGACCGCAGCTTGCGGTCATATTGATGTATGGTCCACCAGACAAACAGGCTGCCTGCAACAATTGCTGCCAGGATAAACGCGCTGAATAATTTATTCTGATTATTTGAGAGAAGACTGCCTTTTTTATCGGCATTAGCAACGAGGTCAAATTTACTGAACTTTACCGTATTCATAATAAAGTAACCCCCGTAAGTTATTCCGGTTCTCTTTGTATTTTATAACAAAAACCCGCTAAATACAATTATAAATCAGCCGCATTGGTCCCAACACAAGAAAACCGGCAAAGAGCATATGTGAGTGACTGCTATGGCAGCGTGATTTCATTTTTATGTAAGTTTGACAAAAGGGGCCTTCTTTAAATAGCATTTACATTCCTTGACTTTAAAGCCCTTTTTTGCTAAAATGCAACTGTTGTTTTTCGGTGCTTTTCTTTAAATCACCGGATTGCAGGACGCTTCAGAACTACAATAGTTTCCTGCAAAAAATCATACGGAGGTGTAAGTTGCCAATTTCCAAATCAGCCACAAAAGCAGCAAGACAGTCCAAGAAAAAGCATATACGGGTTGTCTCAATAAAGAACCGCCTCAAGGCTTTGAACAAGAAACTCCTTGCCCTAAAAAAAGCCGAGGAAGCTAAAAAACTTGCAGTAACTTTTATTCCTGAGATACAGAGATCGGCGCTCAAAAATATAATCCATAAGAACAAAGCGCGCAGAATGATTTCCGGAATACAGAAACATTTAAACTCGCTCACCAAGTAGAAGTTTTCGCCCAGAATTTTAAACCCCGTCTTTGACAACAGGCGGGGTTTTTTATTGCGCGGAAGACCTGCGTTTGTTTATCCTTTCAATATTGATTTGTTCTCTTTTGTCAAATTGGGTATTTTCAACAGCCTGTTAAAAAGCCGTTAAGTTATAAACAATACGCTCCACGGCAAACCGTCCCGGCAGTCCCCCGGTCTTGACCGAAATATCGGCCTTCTGCAGTACATTGAGGGCTTTTTTTATTTCCGGTTCGGAAATACTGCGGCTCTGGTCTGCGGCGCGCTTCACCATAAACGGCGGCAATCTGAGCTTCCCTGCCAGCATGTTGTCAGTCAGTCCCTCTTTCAGGTATTGTTTTGTCATCCAAAGCCGCTGATAGCTGTAGTAAAGAGTCCCAAGGATCATAGGGGTTACCGCTTCCGGACGGGCATTGAAGTAGAGGTTGTTCACTATCTTCATTGAACCGACAAAGTCCCTTCCGATGAGCGCGTTGCAAAGGTCAAAAACTTCGTTTACATCCGTATCACTTACCAAAAATTTGACATCAGCCAGTTCAACTTTTGCCTTTTTACCGGTAAAGACAAGCACTTTTTCCACTTCTGATTCAAGCTCCCGGAGGTTTCCGTTAACCCTCTCAAGCAGCACGGCAACCGCTTCCTCATTGATAGACTTCCCCGCTCTTCTAAAGGCCTCTAATACTTTCGGCCTGAAATTATCGTCATAAGGCACAAAACAAAGCAAGTTCTCGGTAAAACGGCTTATTTCCGAATAGGTCTTTTTTTTAGTAAAATCATTTTTTGTGATATTGTCTTTTGAAATAAGGATAAGGCAGGAGGAATCCGACGGGGCTTCCAGATATTTGAGCAGGGCTTTGTGATTCTCAATGTAAAGATCTTCAAAACGGCGCAACACCAGAACTCTTTTTTCGGCAAGGAAAGGGGCAGTCCTGAGCTTGTCATTGAAATCAATAAAGATATCAGCAGTAAGTTTGGAGCAGTTTATTTCCTCGAAATTCAGGTCTTTGCTTCCGGGTGACGGGAAAAGCAGAGCCAACAATTCTTCCGCCTTTTTTGCCTTGGCATACTCATCATCCCCGGCAATAAGGACGGCAGGGTTAATAGTTTTCCCAGCCATATATGACCCTGTTCACGGTCGCTGCCGCGAGATTATAGAAAACTTTCTGCCGCGCCTCTGTTTCTGTTTCTATGCCGGAACCTGAAACATTGTAGGTTGTAGTGCCTCCGGTAATACCGCCGAGTTCTTTCTGGAACCAGAGTTCTTTCCCGGTCTTCAGGTCGGTGAATTTAAGGTCCAGCACCATCTTCATTTTGTACTGGACGATAACATTGTTCACATCGTAAAGCATCGGCTGGAGGATATACTGCCTTATTGTGCCTTCCAGTTTAGCGTCTGCTTTTTCCGGAGAGGCAACGACAAGCCTCCCGTCCACCTGGAACTGCTTTATTACCGCGTTAGTCAGAGGAGTTTCAAGGTCATACTGCGTGGTTTTATTGACAAAAGTTGGTATCGCAAGGGACTTTATTGCGTCTGATAGCAAGGGCTTCATGGCAGAACACCCACCCAGAAGCACAGAAACCGCCAGGGCAAGAAGAATATATCGTTTCATCGTGCCTCCGCTAAACATAGGATATCTTGTTTTTCCCGGTATTTTTTGCTCTGTAAAGAGAACTATCGGCTTTCTGCAAAAGGGCTTCGAAAGTGCCCCCGTCTTGAGGGAAAACCGCGTAACCGATACTGGTGGTCACTTTGTGTTTTGCTTCAATCTTCAACAATTCCGCCTCAATAAGCATTTTGATTTTTCTAATTGAACCTACAAGGTCCTTTCCGTAATCTTCAAGAAGCACCGTAAATTCGTCCCCGCCATATCTTGCAAAAGTGTTTTTCTGGCCGACAGCCCTATAAATAGCGTCCGCAGTCTTCTTGAGGAATAGATTGCCGGCAATATGTCCTTTTGAGTCATTGTACATCTTGAAATTATCAAGATCTATCATAAGAAGGGCAAAAGGCCTTTTCGTTTTTGCCGCTTCTCTGACTTTCCTGTCCGCAAAATCAATAAAGTAGTTGTAATTATGCGCGCCGGTCAGGCGGTCGATATTCGCAAGGCGTTTTACTTCCTCGTAAAGACGCATCCTGTCCAGCGCCAAAGAAAGCTCGGCAGTAACAGTAAGATAGAACTGGGTTTCTTCGGGACTAAGACCTTTTTTTCTTACCGGCTTAATAATAAGATACCCGAGAGGCTTCCGGCTGTGGAAGAGCGGAAAATACTCGGACCCCCTGATGTTTACTCTCTGCATTTTCTGAAGCACCGGCTGGTATACCTTCTGGGTTACAGGCTGGTAGCGCTTTTCCGCTCTGAGTAAATCTACGGTTTTCGAGCCGCTGTTAAAAACAGCTATATCCCAGTACTCCACCCCCGGAATATCCGCAAACTCTCTTTCCACCGCCTTAACAATATCTTTAATCTCAACGCACTCATTTATTCCTTCGGCAAGCCGAAGGAGCAGTTTCAGACTGCTTATGCTCTCTTTTTGTTTCTCAACAGATTCGGCAAGAAAACTGGTAAAAATTCCCACGACAAAAAGAAAAGGCACTCTCAGCAGGAGGTTTGTATTTGTCAGTTCAATATTTCCCTTAAGAATAAAACCCAGGTATAGAAGAGAAGCAATAACAGTGGCAATTATGCTGCTCTGAACATTCTGGCCGATGGCGGTTATGACTATCACGAGAAAGTAAAGCAGGAAGAGATCGGAATTGGCGCTGCCGGCGGCATAAATGCTAAGGGAAACAAGCGCTATATCCACCAAGAAGATCGTGTATTTGAAAACATTGCTGTTTAACAGTTCCAGCGAAAAAAAATAAAGAGCAACATTGGTGAGTATGTAGAAAAGCACAAGCCCGTGCATAAAGTTTAATCCGGGAAAATTGAAACCGGATATCGCAAAGATGCCCATATAGGCCGTCGCAATGACAATAAGCCAGCGGACATTGATGAAATTATTTCTGAAGTGGGTCAGTTCACTCTTTTCCATTTTTACCCCGCTACGACATTGACAAGTTTGTTCTTTACTATTATAACATTTTTAACAGCCTTCCCTGCAAGACCTTCTTTTATCTTTTGGTTCTGAAGGGCAAGTTCCCGAAGTTCAGCCTCAGGCATATTTATATCAATGGTGAGTTTATCCTTTATTTTGCCGTTTATTTGGAGAACAATCGTTACATTTTCGTCGCTTATACAGGACGGGTCATAATCCGGGAATTTGGCTGAAAAGATACTTGCTTTGTTCCCCCAGGAGGACCAGTTCTCCTCTGCCATATGCGGCATAAACGGCGCCAGACAAAGAATAAGCTTTTTAAGAGAATAACCCAGGACAGTTTCAAAATCCTGTTTTGCTTTGCCCGCCGCAGGAACCTGAGCGGCGTAAAGGCAGTTCACGAATTCCATAAGGGCCGCAATGGCCGTGTTAAAGTGGAAATCATTCTCAATATCTTCTTTAACTTTCTTGACAGTTTTATTTAACTGCCTGTAAATGTCTTTGGCTTCTTTTTCGAGAGCACCCGAGTCCAGCTTCACGGGGGCATTTTTGATATTAACAACATTTGGCTCAACAATACGCTGGACACGCGCGAGGAACCTGTGTATTCCTTCAATTCCCTGGTCGCTCCATTCAAGTTCCTTGCCGGGCGGCGCCGCGAAGAGTATGAAGCCTCTCACCGTGTCAGCGCCGTACCTTTCTATAAGCGGATCCGCAAGGACTATATTCCCTTTGGATTTGGACATTACCGCGCCGTCTTTAAGAACCATCCCCTGAGTGAAGAGATTGGTAAAGGGTTCCTGAAACTTAACATAGCCCAGGTCGAAAAGCACCTTCGTAAAGAACCTTGAATACAGGAGGTGCAGTATCGCGTGTTCCACGCCGCCGACATATTGATCAACGGGCATCCAGTAGCCTGCTTTTTCCGCGCTAAAAGCCTCTGTCCTGTTCTTAGGATCAGTATAACGCAAAAAATACCAGGAAGAGCAAATAAAAGTGTTCATAGTGTCTGTTTCGCGTTTCCCTGCTCCTCCGCACTTCGGACACTTTACATTTACAAATTCCGGGACCCCCGCAAGAGGAGAGGTGCCGCCTGTCGGTTTGAACTCAACATTATATGGAAGCTCCACCGGCAGATCCTTCTCCGGAACCGGAACTATTCCGCATTTATCGCAATAGATTACGGGTATAGGTGCGCCCCAATATCTCTGCCTTGAAATAAGCCAGTCGCGGAGCTTGTACTTTACGGTTTTTTTACCCCAGCCGCTGCCGTCTATCCAGTCAGCAATGGACTCTAACCCGTTTTTCCCTGCTAAGCCGTCAAACTTTCCTGAATTAACCTGCACGCCTTCAGCTACAAAGGCTTCGGTCATCTCTTCGGCAATAAGATTCTTATCCGCCGGTTTAATTACTACTTTTACCGGTAGTTTGTATTCTTTAGAGAATTCAAAGTCCCTCTGGTCGTGCGCGGGAACAGCCATTACCGCGCCCGTGCCATACTCCAGCAGAACATAATTAGCGACAAATATCGGCACGGCTTCGCCGTTCACCGGGTTTACCGCATGTTTGCCTATGAAGAAGCCTTCTTTTTTTGTGGCATCCGAAGTGCGGTCTATTTCCGAGGTAAGTTTTAACTTTGCCGAGAACTCCGTAACCTTCTTCTCGTATTCCGTGCCTTTTATCAATTTCTTCACAAGAGGGTGCTCTGGCGCTATTACAAGATAGGTAACGCCGAAAATTGTATCAATCCTGGTGGTATAGACCGGAAGAGCATCACCGGTTTCTTTGACCTTGAAGTTAATCTCCACACCGAAACTTTTTCCTATCCAGTTCTCCTGCATAAGCTTGACCTTCGCGGGCCAGCCTTTCAGGGTTTTTAGGTCAGTTAGAAGCCTTTCCGCGTAGTCCGTAATCTTGAAGAACCACTGGTCAAGTTCCTTCTTGGTAACCGGGGTTTTACAGCGCCAGCAAGCGCCTTCTATTACTTCTTCGTTTGCCGTAACGGTCATGCATTTCGGACACCAGTTGGCTTCCTTCTTCTTTTTATAAGCAAGGCCTTTTTCCAGGAACTTTAAAAAGAGCCACTGCGTCCATTTGTAGTAATCCGGCTCACAGGTGGTTACTTCTCTTGTCCAGTCATAACAGATACCGATGTTCTTGAGCTGCTCGGTCATAACTTTTACATTATTCTTAGTCCAATCGGAGGGATGTATATTAAATTTTATCGCCGCATTCTCCGCGGGCAGACCAAAAGCGTCCCAGCCCATGGGATGCAGAACATTGAATCCCTGCATTTTTTTAAAGCGTGAAATAACATCGCCTATTACATAATTCTTGCAATGTCCCATATGAAGTTTGCTTCCGGAAGGGTAAGGGAACATCATCAGCACATAATATTTTGGGGCGTTGGAAAAATCCTCCGCCTTAAAAGTCTGATTCTCTTCCCAGTATTTCTGCCATTTTTGTTCGACTGACATAAGATCCTTTTCCTTTAATTCAAACTTGGAAACCGCGAAGCCTATTCAACAAGGGGTTAACCCACCAGGCGCTTACTTTGCATTTTGGTGCTTAGATTTATTTCCTTTAGCCGAACTCTCCTGCTTTTTTTCAACAGGTTTTGTTGTTTCTGCGGATTTTTTTGATGCATCCGGCGCGGCCTTTACGGCTTTCTTTTCGGCGTTCTTGCCCTCAGGCTCTTTCTTGCCCTTGTAGTCGTTCACATAGAAGCCTGAACCCTTAAAGACAAAGCCCGCAGCGCTCATCTTCTTCCTGGAAACGCCGCCGCAGGAGGGGCATTTTTCCTTGATCACATTCTTGCGCTGCAACACCTCGAAGGTATTTAAGCATTTATTGCATTCGTATTCGTATAAAGGCATTTTTGATCCTCATTTCCCGGTCAACCCAGAAGTTTCTTCACATCAGCTTCGCTTGAAACAGCTCTTAAGATTTTCTTTCCGGAGTGGAAAGGCAGTATATTTGCGTCATCGCCCAGGAAGAATATTATCTGTTTTTCAAAATTTTTGTCCGCACTTACTATGTTTTCATAAAGCTCTTTTGGAGAGATATCGGGCATCCTGGAGTTCAATATAACAAATTTGTAATTCCCCAGCGCGAGCTTTTGTATGGCAGACCTTCCGTTCCTAGTAATGTACAGGGAATAGCCCAGGTTGTAAACCAGATCGCCGAATATTTTAATCACAGAACCTTCGTCGTCAACTACGAGGATATTGCGCTCTTCCTCGCCTGCGGCAGTTCCCTCCGTCGGTTTCGCAGTACTCTTGAAACTGGGAAGGGCCGGCGGTTTTACCGCGCTCTCTTCCTGTGTTTTCTTTTCAAACTCCGGTGTTTTTGGCTTTGCTTCCGGAAGCTTTTTCGCCTCTTCCGGTTTTACCGCTTTGGCAGACAACTCCCGGTTCTCGGTTTCCAGCTTTGCAAGCCTTTCACCCGCGGCTTTTGCAGCTTCAGAACTCTTCGCGGAATCAACATAGAGTTTTTCAAGTCCGGCTTTTTTCGTCTCGTATTCCTTTTTCTGGCTCTCAAAACCGACGCGTTCCGAGAGGTCTGCCTTTACCTTTTCCTGCAGGTCAATTAGAGCCTTCTTGTACCCCTCATTGGACTCTCCCAGTTCTTTTAGTTTCTTCTCCAGGAACATCCTCTCGGCTTCGGCTTTTTCCGCGCGCCCTGCCGTTTCCGCAGCCGCTTGAACAGCCGGAGAGGCGGTTTGTTTCATCCGCTCAGCGGCGCCGTCCAGCGCGAGCTGAAGAGCTTTATTCCTGTCCTCTAGTTCCGCCGAGGTTTTCTTAAAATACTCCCTCTCCCTGTCAAACACTTTCAAATTTGATTCAAGCGCGGAGATCTTTCCGTTATATTCTTTCCGCTCCTCTTCCGCCTTTTTCTGTAGATTGACAAGTTCGCTTTCTCCCGCTCTCACCCCTTCCCTTACCTGATTGGAAAGTTCCTGAAGTTCAACTTTCAGCCGCGCTTTTTCCTGCTCAAACCTGTCTACCAGTTTGAAGGTTATGTCTTTTGCTTCAACTTCCAGAGCCGAGACCTTGCGGACAAGCCCTTCTTTCTCCTCTTTAACGGTATTAAGACTTTTTGCCATTTTGTCATTTGCCAGTTCTATATCTTTAAGCCTGGCAAGAAGCTCCTGCTTGCCGTTCTCTATTTCCTGCAGTCTAGCGTCCTCAAGGCCGTTCTCTTCCTGATTGGCAGTATTAGCCCTCTCAGGTTTGCGGGTCATGTCGCCAAAATCAACCTTGTAGCCGGCTTTGCCGGAAAAAGCTCCGGGCCTTTCAACCAGCCCTTCCTCTGTATCTTCCTCCGTAATATATTTCGCGCCGCCTTTTTCAGGCGCGCGGGCCGAAGACCTGCCCCTGAATTTTTCCAGTTCTTCCTTAATTTTAGAGAGGTTCTCCTGTAAATTAGAGTTTTTCTTTTCAAGAGAGAACATTTTATCCTGAAAATCTTTTTTCTCGGCTTCAAGGGAAGCCTTGTTTATTCCTGCTTGAGACGGATCCTGCTTCTGCGAAGATCCGGACAGGCTCCTTGTTAATACCAGAGAGAGCAAGACTGCAAGCATAAAGCCGGCAAGTGAAACTATCATTATAGAGTTGTCCGTTTCACCGCCTTCTTTAACGGATTTTACGGCCGAGAGAGGCCCGATGGCCGAACTCGCTAATTCCTGAGTATTCACAAGAATCCCGAGAGCAAGATCCGCGGTCCCTATCGGGTAATAGAAAAGCAAATATTCAGTTCCTTCAATAAGCACTGCTTCAATACCGTTCTTTCCCGAGGCGGCGGAAGAAACGGCTTTTGCAAGAGATTGATTCTGACCGGCCGCTAAGTTTGTTTTGGCAGAGCTCTTCACATCAGCCTCAATTTTAAGGAGTTTATAGCCTGAAGGAGAAGAAGCTACAAGACGCCCGGAAGCGCTAATTACAAGAGGTACCGCGCTATTGTATTCATACTTCTTATAGAGAACGGACTCGAAGAGCATATTAACGGAAACATCAGCGCCCACGGCTCCCTTGTAGTTCTTGCCGGAATAAACCGGTCCGTAATAGGAAACAACCCAGGATTTTGCCGTCTCGCTCCAGACGGGAGCGGTCCAGAGATCGCTTTTCATCTGATTCTTAGCGGGAGAGACCGCCGCATAGGCGGATTCTTCGTCATTCTTAAAAACAGTCCCGGCTTTAAGCCTTCCTGTTTTTACATAGTCTTCAAAATTAACCCAGGGGTACTGCCTGAGAGAATCTTCGGTCATGAGATAAACAGACTCCACCGCAGGGGCGTTCTTGATAA
>JBAXDA010000003.1:0-22894 GCA_037141215.1 Candidatus Firestoneibacteriota bacterium
CTGGCGTTCAAGACCTGCGCTCCCGCGCTTGCCAGTTCGAGCATTTCCTCATAGGTGACTTTCTTGAGCAAAGAAGCATCCGGGCAGACTTTGGGATTCGCGGTCAGGATACCGTCAACATCTTTGTAAAGCTCGCAGACATCCGCGCCCAGGGAAGAAGCGATCGCAACGGCGCTAAGATCAGAGCCGCCCCTGCCAAGAGTGGTGATATCTTCGTCCTCATCCATACCCTGAAAGCCCGCTACAATGACTATCTTATCAAGTTTGATGGCTTTCTCAATTTTATCCGAACCGACTTTAACAATCCTGGCTTTGCCGTGAACATCATCAGTCACTATCCCCACCTGTGGGCCCGTGAAAGAGATGGCATCGTGATCAAGGGATTTTATCGCGATAGCCATCAGAGCTATTGATTTCTGCTCTCCACAGGCAAGCAGAACATCCATCTCTCTCTCATCCGGAGAATCAGTTATCTGCTCTGCGAGCGCTATAAGGTCATCCGTCTCGTCACCCGGAGCAGAAACAACGACAACAACACTGTTTCCCTCTGCCTTGGTTTTTACTATTCTCTTTGCGACATTCAAAATCCGTTCGGGGGTCGCCACCGAGGTGCCGCCGTACTTCTGCACTATCAAGCCCATCTTTTTTTCTCCTTAGGTTCCCTTGATTTAACTGATTAGGGTGAAGAGATTAACCGAATTAAAACTTAATAACTTTATACCCTTGGCTTGTTTTCCTGAAATAGTTTTTCTATCAGGGTATAGCCTAACGCAACATTCTCTCCCGCTGCTGCGCCGGCCTCGTCAAATATCACCGTATTTTCTTTCTTCTCCGCCGAAGAATAAATAAGCCAGGGAACAGGATCCGAGGTATGCGTCCTGACCTGAAGCGGCGTCGGATGATCAGAGCAGACCAGCATCCTATAATCTTCTCCCGCAGACTCCATTCCTGAAACAAGCGGCCCGATTATTTTTGAATCAATGTCCTCCAGCGCTTTTACTTTGCCGGGTGCATCCCCGTTGTGCCCCGTCTCATCGGTGGCTTCCACATGGATCATGCAAAAATCGTTCCCGTTCTTCTTGAGAAATTTCAGCGCATAATCAGCCTTGTTGGCGTAATTTGTATCAATATAGCCTGTTATGCCCGGAACTTCCAGTACTTCAAGCCCGGCAGAGACAGCTATTCCTTTTACAAGGTCCACGGCAGAGATTACCCCGCCCTTAACATTATATTTCTCGGAAAATTTCGGCAATTTCATGGTCTTGCCGGCGCCCCAAACCCAAATCATACTTGCAGGGTTTTTGCCTGACATCCTGCGCTCCCTGTTTACCTCGTGAAACTCCAGCATCAGCGCGGAATCTTCCATCAACTGCCTGATAACTTTTTCGCCCTTGCCTTTCGGAAGGTATTCGTCAATATTCTTGCCTATAATATCGTGGGGAGGCGTGCATTTCATTTCCGGCGAAAACTTTGAGGAAATCATAAGGTGCCGGTAGCCCGTGCCGGGATGGAATTTTGTATCTTTTCCGCCCAGCTTTTCATCCACAAGCTTGATAAGAGCCTTTGCCTCCGCGCTCGTAATGTGCCCCGCGCTGTAGTCCACCATTACACGGTTCTTAACCGTCACAAGGTTACACCTGAAGGCGGTCTCCTTCTCCCCCAGAGGAATCCCGAGGCTGGCAGCTTCCAAAGGCCCCCTGCCATTGTAATACATTACGGGGTTATAACCCAGAACAGAAAGAATGGCAACATCGCTTCCGGGTTCAAATTTTTGCGGGACATTTTTTACCGTCCCTACTATACCGCTCTTCGCAAGCCTTTTCAGGTTTGGTATCCTGGCGCACTGCAAAGGGGTTTTCCCGCCAAGTTCCGGAACCGGCCTGTCCGCGAGTCCGTCTGTAATAATAAGGAGATATTTCATAATATTCGATGATTTTAGCAAATCCGGGCGGGGTTTTCCATAAGTTTTTAGGTATCAGAAGAGCTTCGAGCCGTATGATGTCACCTATAAAAAAGAAACCCTTGCTCTAATGAATGAAGAGAAGAAGGGTTCGATTTGGCAAGATTGAAAAAGTCTTAGGGATTACATCTGACCGGCGCCGAGTTGAAGCTTTCGTCTCCGGAAGCTACTATAGTGGCGTCCCATGTGCAACAGGATGGAATAGACAGTTCGAACTGGTGAGATTGAAAAAGTCTGAGAGATTATATCTGTCCGGCGCCGATATAAAACTTTCGGCTCCGGACAGTTTTTAGCTTCTATGTTATCATTGCTCAGGTTGCTAAAAACTGGCGTCCCCTACGGGAGTCGAACCCGTCCAACCACCTTGAAAGGGTGGTGACCTAACCAATAGTCTAAGGGGACGCGTGTGGCCTTTAAAGGTTTTTTGCGCGTAATATGCAGATAAACTACGGGCTGATTATACACGAAAAAAGAGCCCAGTTCAATCTTTTTTTAGATTTGCAAAGCGGGGAACCTAAAAGACTCAGAGAAAACCAGACGGCGGAGTATTATTTGCCTTTATGAACATAAAACTTATCCATTCTTTCCGAAATGATCTTTCTTGTATTACCGCTCAGGATACCTTCTATCTTTTCAAACTTATCTTTTATAAGAAAACCTTTTGAGGTTATCTGATATTCCCTGATAGTCTCATCGTGCTTGCTGCCCCTGGTTTTAAGCACCAGGACAGCCCTCCTCATCTCCCCTTCGACCTCAACATACCTCAGCAGCACAACAACATCAACAACATAGGAGAGCCCGGCGTTGAGCATTCTTGTGTTTCCTATAACCTCTTCCACTTCACCCGTAAGAATGGTAGTGATGTTATCTTTTTCAAGGCTGTGAAGGACTTTATTATAAAGCTTGCGGAGCTCGACGGTGTCGCCGGAAAGTTGATTGAAATTAGAGACCGTGTCAATAAGCACCCTGCGAAGTTTTATCTCCGAAACAAGTTTTGTTATGAGGCCGCCGCGTTTCAAATCTTTGATAAATATCTCCGGCGTTGTGAAGACAACCCTGAGCTTATTCTCTTCCTCCAGCCTCCTCAAGTCCCAGCCAAAACTCAGAGCATCCCTATAGAGCTTTTGGGGGAACTCTTCAAAAGTGATTATAAGCCCGGCTTCGTTATATTTGACTATGCCGTTGTAAATAAACTGCATACCCAGCGTCGTTTTGCCTGTCCCGGGAGAGCCCAACAGGGCCATGCTGCCGCCTTCGTAAAGACCGCCGCCGAGAATATCGTCAAAATTGTCAACGCCCAACTTGATCTTGCTGTACATAAGCTGCTCCCCTTACTACTTCTTCTCCACGCATTTGTTAAGCATATATCCGATAATCAACAGCCTGGTTGACGGATTACCGTAACAGGATATGAACCTCTTTACATAGTCAAGGGTGTCTTTGTTCCTGGAAAGTTCAAACAAGGTTTTATTTTCAACCTTTACTTCTTCAAGGATATGACTTTTTACAAGCTGTTTCAAAGCTATTTCTATGTCACTGGTTTTGTTGTTGGTTATCTCGCTTAAGGTTTCCGCGTCAACGCGCGAGGAGGGATTGAGACCAAAGAATCTTATAATATCAAGCTTAGTAAAACTACAAATATGCTCTTTTATGAACTTGAGCAGATTTTCGTCAATCTGTTTCCTCAAAAGTGTTTCACCTATATCCATGTTCACCTTCTTTAAATATAGTGCGCTTGTTTTGGTCATTTGTCAAGGTGTGAGCAACTTCCGCTTGAACTTTTATTATCAAAATGCTACCATACAAAGGCTTAAATAATAAGGGCAATTAAGAACAGGAGGCTTTTATGATGCAATTCTTAAGGAAATACATGAAATGGATCTTCACTTTTGTGGCTGTCTGCTTTTTAGCCACGATTTTTTTCGTTTGGGGAATGGGAAAAACCGCTTTCAGGGATTCCAACCTCGGGGCTTTCGCCGTTGTCAACGGCTACGAAATTACGGAGTATGCGTTTGAAGCAGAGTGGAGAAAGACAAAAGAAGCGCAGAGCATAGACGAAAACATGCCGGAATTTCAAGTAATCATGTACAAAAAACAAATCCTGAATAATATGATAACAGAAAGACTCATTACGGATTACCTGACAAAAAGTAAAATCAGGTTCAACAAAGAAGACGAGGGGATGCTGAAATCCTATATCCGCCTGGTAGCTCAATATGAGTTCAAAAGGGATTATAAG
This sequence comes from Candidatus Firestoneibacteriota bacterium, assembly GCA_037141215.1. Taxonomy (GTDB): domain Bacteria; phylum Oederibacteriota; class D2-FULL-39-29; order D2-FULL-39-29; family CAIOVX01; genus JBAXDA01. The sequence goes on from JBAXDA010000003.1 coordinate 4,200, forward strand.
AGTCTTGATGATATGTCTTTTAATCTCATAAAGCAGCGCGCCGTTCAGATACTCCTGCAGGAAAAACTCGGCAAATCCCTTGTTGAACAAGCCAGGGTATCCGAGAACGAAGTAAAGGAAGAGTATTTCAGGGCCAACGAAAAAAGAAAATTCAAATATGCAAAGTTCACCGCCGATAAATTTCTCTCAAGGGTCTCCGTAAAGCCGGAAGAGGTCGCCAAATATTACAGCGAGAAGAAAAATAACTTCATGCTGCCTCCAAGATACAAGATTCAGTACATAGCCGAAGCTATTTCCGCTGAAAAAGCCGATATTTTTTACAAGGCTGCTTTGGAAAATAGCGACCTGACTGCGCCGGCGAAGCTGAGCGGCTACAAAGTCAAGGAAACAGAATACACCGAACAGGAGCTTGTTCCCGGAGTTGATTTTGACACCAGCGAAGACATAAAAACAGCGGTCAAGGGGCTATCTTCAGGGGAAATATCAAAACCCGTAAAAACAAAGAAGGGGTTTTTGGTGGTCAAATACAACAGCAGTATTCCCCCAGCCTACCTGCCTCTCGAAACTGTCGGACCGGTGGTTGAATCTTTGCTAAAGAAAGAAAAAGCACTGCCTTACGCTGAAATAGAAGCCGAAAAAGTGTTTAAACTCATAAAAGAAGGGAAGAAAAGTTTTGAGGAAGCTGTGAAAGGATTTACGGTCTCGGAGACGGAATCAGTAAAACTCGAGGACACTATAAAAGGAATTGAAAACTCAGCTCAGTTCAGCATGGCCGGCTTCGGGCTCTCAAATCTCGGAGATACAAGCAAGCTGGTAAAAGCAGGCAACGCCTACTACATCCTCAAACTCGTTGATCTGAAAAAACCGGCGCCCGAACTCTTTGATAAGGAAAAAGACAAACTCAGAGAAAAGCTCGTTTCAAACAAGCAGAAAATTCTGCAGTACGAATTCATAGCAGCTCTTAGGAAGTCGGCAAAAATAACCGACAACTCCGAAAAGGTCTTCACAATAACGGATTCGGCAGCTCAGAACTGATTTTAAAAGAAACAAAAAAATGGCTCCCGGAAACACCGGGAGCCATTTTTTTTAGCTTTAAATCTTCCTCATAAGGAACAGAGCCAGAACAAACCCCACGACACTGCTCAGGGTCAGCTTTAAGGTAAGACCTAATTTTATTTTCATAAAAGCCATATCTATATCCATAGGGCTGTCGGTGCTCAAACCAATATCATAGCCCTTGACAAAGAGGTCATGAACCATATTCCCCTGAGGCAGAAGCTTCCCGACAACCTGTCCCAGTACCGAGCCCAGGACAACTCCAACCAGAACAACCATCAGATAGAACCAGAAACTCTTTCCTTCTGCCATTTTATTCCGCTCCTTAAAACACGATTTTTATTGTTTTTGAAAACGCAGGTCTCTCAACCGAAAACCTATTTTGCTGCTATCTTGGCGTTTATAGCGGCAACTTTCGCGTCTATTTCGGCAGCCTTGTTCAAGACATAGGTTGAATACACAGTTTCCCAGCCCTTCTCATTTTTCAATTTAAGGATATTATAGGAGTCATTTCCTGTTCCTGCTGCTACCGCCATGGCCTGGACTACATCCGGTACCGTTTCGCCGTCCGTCAGGTAGCCAAGCACCTTTCCTTTGTAAGAGCCTGTTTCTGAAGCTATAATCCCCGCGGCTTTTTCAAGGTCCGGAGTAACGGCAACCTTTACCTTGGCTGCGCCGCCTGACTTTGGAGGCAGACAATAAGCGCTATCTGCTGCTTGTTTTGCGGTTATCGCGGCTCTGGTCTGGGGATCCGGACAATACTTGGCCCAGACTTCCTCCCACCCGCCGTTCTTCAATACATACATTATACCCGAGAAGCTGTTTCCTGTTCTCTGCGAGAGTTCAGCGGCAAGAAGGATTTCCGCCGCATCCACTCCCGCGTTAAAGCCATAATACTCAAGGTCTCCCTTGGACATTCCGGTCTTGTTTATCATCCTCTGAACGGCAAGGTTCCTGTCTATGCCTGCATAATCCGATTTTGCAGATGCAGGTGCTTTCCAAATCTGGGATTTTAGCGCTGCGAATTTAGCGTCTATTAAGAGCTGCTTTGCGGCGTCAATCCCGTGTTCTTTATTGTACTTTATAAAATCCACACCTGCGGCTTTAAGTATATTCTCGGTGTTATTACCCGTAAAGGTTCCGATAACATAGGCCATCAAGATATCGTCCGGTTTCCCGCCTAAACGGCTTATCTGGGACTTGGCAATACCGGTAAGCTGCGCAAATCTGTCAAGCGCCTTGTCATTCTCAGTATTTGCTGCCGCAGCCGTATCCGGCGCCGGTGCTGCCGGGACCGCGGGTTTAGCCGCTGCCTTCTGTGCAGAAGAAGCCGCAGACGAAAAGAGCAGTAAAGAAATCATAAGCAGTGTTGTTTTTTTCATCCAGTCACCTCTTTACAGAGTATATGCAAAATCCGGCCGCATGTCAATATTTACCAAAGGTTAAGCCTTCTCTTCTTTTTCTTAGCCTTGTTCCCCTTCTTATTGTGGATATTTTTACCGGAGGGCTCTTCGTAGCCTTTTACTTCTCTCTCATAATAGTCGGCCTTTGATAAAGGTATTTCGGTAACTGAACTTTCAGACATCTTCCTGTAAAGCTCGTCCGCACCCGCAACGGAGACCCCCAGGGGCTTAACGCTTGACGCGATACCCTTATCCGAAGTGACAACCATAATATTCCTGCGGTTGGCCGATTTTTCTATTAAATCTCTTATCAGGTCGTCCGCAGTCTGGCCGCCGCGCGAATACATTACCTCTATTCCGTCCAATTCCTGCCGGGAAGCGTACAACTCCTCCGTCCTGCTAGCGTCAAAAACAACGGTGGCCCGGTGAGAAGTTCTCTCTGTATATCTTCTTACAAGCATCAGCAGCCTATCCCGCTCGCTCTTTAATTCTCTAAAGTCATGATCAGCGGCAAATCTGCCTGACTTGGTAACATTATATCCGTCTACAATAATCCACATATAACTCCTAAAAGTTCATAAGGTTCTTAACGTCTGTAACGCAAAGAGACGGCGTTGAAGACATCCGAGAGGACATAGAAGGAGCCTGTCACGCAGATTAGATCTCTTTTACCTGCTATGCTTTCAGCGTAGTTTAGACCTTCTAACACACTTTCGAAACCCAAAGCCTTCATTCCTGCCCCTTTAAGCAGTACTGAAGGAGCAGCAGACCTGTAGTTTGAAGATTTTACCGCGACAATGAAGCCGGCGAGCGGATAAAGAATGCGTTTTACCGACTTAATGTCTTTGTTCACGGACATACCTATAACCAGGACTAATTTCTTAAAGCTATAATTTTCCTGCAGGGCTTTCTTTAAGATAAGCGCAGACGCTGCGTTATGCGCCGCATCGAGCAGCAGCCCGGGCTTACCGGGAAGATACTCAAGCCTGCCGGGAAGTTTTACGCGCGGCAAGGCTAAAGGAACGGCTTTTTCTATTTTATCCGCTCTTCCAAGCCGGCGCAAAGCTATAATTGCAGCTGAAACTGCAAGCGCCGCGTTCTCTGTCTGATGCTTCCCTGTCATTGAGATCTTCAGCCTTTTGAAGTGATGCGACGGAGTGATTATATTAAATGTACTGCCTCCGGCTCTGAGCGGGAGCACTTTTTTTACGCAAAAATCTCTGCCGTAAAGCAGGAGCCTTGAACCTTTTTCCTTTGCTTTGTTTTCAATTGTTTTCAAGGCGGACTTTTCCTGCGGTCCGGCGACTACGGGAACGGTGTTTTTTATTATCCCCGCCTTTTCCGCGGCTATCTTAGCCACGGTATTCCCGAGTTCTTTGACATGATCAAGGCTTATGGGAGTCAGAACGGAAACCAGAGGGATAATTACATTAGTGGCGTCAAGCCTGCCGCCCATCCCCGTCTCAAGCGCGGCAACAGCGCATTTCTCTCGCGCGAAATGCATAAATGCAAGAGCGGTATAGGCCTCGAAATATGTAGGCCTGCCGAAGCCGGAATGCCTGACTGTCGCGGCAACCGCTTTCTTAAGGCCCGGCACCAGAGCGGACAGCTTCTTTTCACTTATCATTACACCGTTGACCTTGATGCGTTCTCTCATGGAAATAATATGAGGCGAGGTATAGAGTCCTGTTCTTAAACCGGAAGACCGCAGAATCTCAGCAAGGAAATGGGCCGTAGAACCTTTGCCCTTGGTGCCCGCAATATGGACATAACGGACTTGCTTTTCAGGATTTCCGAGACAGGCAAGGAGATACTTCATTCGGTTCAGGTCAAAATAGGCGGCGTTATACGAATAAGAGGTGGTCTTTTCGTAGTCCGTGAATGTTTCCAGCCATTCTATCGCTTCTGCTTTTTTCATATGTTAGTGTGCTGCGTGCGTTACTGTACAATAATTAAACAGATTAGGGTGAAGAGATTAAACAGATAAACCTTTTAATCTGTTTGATCGTCCCCCCCTAATCGTTTTTTAATCAGATGTACTTCCCTTCTTTCGCCGCGGTCACATAATCCATGCAATAATCGTCCTTATTGAGCAGAGCTTTTGTCGCGGCGATTAAAGACATCATCTTTTTGTCGAGAGGATCTATTAGCGCGGAATCCAGGCCGTTAAGCATAAGCATTACCACAAAGGCCTGGTTCATAAGACCTCTAAGCGGGAGTCCGAAGGAAATATTGCTCAAACCGCAGGTAGTCTTTATTCCGGGGAACATTTCCTTAACTTTTCTGATGGATTCCGCGGCATCCAGACCGTACATTGTGTTTGTTGAGAGCGGAAAGATGCAAGGGTCAACAAAAATGTCTTCTACCTTGATTCCGAATTTCAGCATCTTTGGCACGAGGCTTCCCGCAATCTGCAGTCTCCTGTCAACCGTATCGGGAACACCCTTTTCGTCTATTAAGAGAGCGACTGCCATAGCTTCATATTTCATAATGACCGGCATCATACCGTCAACCCTCGGGCCTTCATCCGTTACAGAGTTCACAAGCGGACGGCCGTTCCTGTTTACGGAAAGCGCGGCTTCTATCACTTTCGGATTCGCAGAGTCTAAACAGAGCGGAAGACTGCTGTTTGACTGCACAATCTCCATCAGCCACTTCATATCCTCAACTTCGGCAGACGGGTTCTTTCCGGCATTGACATCTATCATCGTCGCGCCGGCTTCAGTCTGTTCTTTGGCTTCCTTAATAACATGGTCTTTGTTTTTTAGCTGGATGGAGTTACCGACCAATTTTCTTGTGCCGTTTATTCTTTCACCAATGACTATCATGCTTTGCCTCCGTTAGTGCATTAAAAGACTTTGAAGAAGTCCAATTTTGGACTTTTTCAAGCCAAGAAATCTAATTTTATCCCGCGATTTGCTTCCAAATTGCGGGCTATAGTCCCGAGACAGTTCTTAGTCGCGGGAATAACAGGCTGTTTATGCTTGATGCCACATCGGCTTCAAGCATTACAAACTGTTTAAGGTGTATATTAAATACAGTTTGCTTAAAGGTACATTATAAAACTGCTCTGGTATTTAGCTGGATATGTATTGCAAAATCCCTGAGCAGTTTTGTAGTTTTTCAACAGCCTGTTAAAAAAAAAGCCCGCTCGGGCTGGTCCTGCTACTGTAATCAACTGTTGCATTAGGAGCTTGCACGTTACCAGTCCCATTCTTCCGCAACATCGTGATTATAAGTGTCCAGAATCTTCGTTACTCTCAGAGTCTGGACAATTGTGAGCTCCCGATAGTTATCAGACCTAGTAGCTCACAAATGCCCAGAATCTTTGTTACTTTCAGTTTCTGGACAATTGTGAGCTCCCGATAGTTATCAGACCTAGTAGCTCACAAATGCCGGGAGAGGGACTTGAACCCTCAAGAGTTGCCCCACACGCCCCTTAAACGTGCGCGTTTGCCAATTTCGCCATCCCGGCTTCAAAAAACAATGCGTTTAGTATACAAAATATCAGGTCAAATATCTACCTTAAAAGCTTATCCTTTTCGAGTATCAGCGTTTCTCTGTCATAGGTGCAGAACTCAAAGTCAGGAGTGTGGACGAGGCATTTTTTGGGGCAGGATTCGACGCAAAGACCGCAATACATACACCTTCCAAAATTAATCGTATACTTGCTGGTCTTCCTCTTTCCCGTGTTCTCTTCTTTATAGACTTCCATGGAAATACAATTCACGGGGCAGACCTTCGCGCAGATCTGACAACCGTCGCAGATCTCAACGCCTTTATCATCATAAAGCTGCCTGAGCGTTCCTCTCCATCTCGGAGATATCTTCACGCTTTCTTTGGGATACTGAACGGTAACAGGCCTGAAGAAATAGTACTTAAAAGTTATTCCCATTCCCTTGAGCAAACCCCATATGTCATTCAAAGTTTTTTTCATTTTTTTAGCAGCACCCAGATACCCGCGATAAAAATATTTAAAAAGGAGAGCGGAAGCAGGACTTTCCAGCCGAAATCCATCAGCCGGTCAACTCTTAACCTGGGAAAAGTCCATCTGAACCACATCAACAGATAAACAATAAGATAGGTCTTTAAAAGAAAGACGACTATCCCCGGCAACGGCAGCCATTTTGGAGCCAGCCAGCCGCCCATAAAGAAAGTAGCCGCCACCGCCGAGATAATAAAGGTATTCGTGAACTCCGAGAGCATGAAAAACCCGTATTTAAGCCCGCTGTATTCAGTGTTATACCCGGAAACAAGCTCGGATTCCGCCTCTGGAATATCAAAAGGCGTCCTGTTCACCTCGGCCGTACCGGCAACAATATAAAGAATAAAACCAAACAGATGCGGGGAAAAAAGAAACCAGCCGCCAGCCTGGGCGTTTACTATTTCCGACATTTTCAAGCTGCCGACGGTCATAATAACCCCGAGAACGGAAAGCACAAGAGGTATCTCGTAACTCACCATCTGAGCGGCAGACCTTAAGCCGCCCATCAGAGAATATTTATTATTTGAGGACCAGCCGCCCATAAAAATACTCAGCACAGCAATGGAAGAGAACCCGAAGATTAACAATATCCCTACATCAAGATCGGCGCCTATAAGGTTCTTCTCAAAAGGAATTACAAGAAACCCGATAAGCGACGGCACAAAGATCACAATGGGCGCCAGCCTGTGCACCCACCTGTCAGCTTTCTCGGGAATAACATCTTCTTTCAGCAAAAGCTTTATCATATCGGCAATGGTCTGTGACCAGCCGTGCCAGCCGCCCGTCCACATGGGACCGTAGCGGAGCTGCATATGGGCGCTCACTTTGCGTTCCATCCAGATCATCCACAAGGCCGTAAGGGAGATGAAAACCAGCAGGGCGCCCGCATAGACGCTCTTCTCTATAACAAAGGCAACAACTCCGGCAAAAGGCACGCCAAGCCAGGCAAGGAGCTCGCCGAGCTTACCGGTCAGAAACAGCCAGAGATCACCAAGATCGTACATCGCATTCATCTGTCAACCTCTCCTAAAACTATATCCAGGCTTCCAAGCACCGCTACTACATCGGCAATTTTCCATCCTTTAAGAATCTTCTGCAGTATGGCAACATTGACAAAAGACGGGCCCCTTACCTTCATCCTGTAAGGATTAACGCTTCCGTCGCTTATGAGATAAACCCCAAGGTCGCCCTTGGGCGCTTCAATCCTGATATAAATCTCTCCGGCCGGGGGCTTGATAACCCTGGGAACCTTGGCCATAATTTCCCCTTCCGGTATTTTAGCAAGCGCCTGTTCTATTATTACGGTAGATTCATACATCTCTTTCATGCGTACCATATATCTGTCCCAGCAGTCGCCATTCGCGCCGGTTGGAACAGCAAAATCAAACTCGGAATAAACCGAATAGGTATCGTCTTTCCTTATATCAAAATTGACGCCGGAACCCCTGAGATTAGGACCGCTCCACGCCCAGTTAACGGCCTCTTCCGCAGAAACAGCGCCCACGCCTACGGTCCTGTCCCTGAAAATAACATTTTGCGAGAGCAGGGTATCATACTCTTTAAGCTTCGGACGGAAAAACCGGATAAATTCTTTTGTATTGGCGATAAAATCAGCCGGAAGATCCTGTGCCACCCCGCCTATCCTGAAATAATTGAAAGTCAGCCTCGCCCCGCTTACAGACTCAAAAAGATCCAGTATCTTTTCTCTGTCGCGGAAAGCGTAAAAGAACGGCGTGAAAGCTCCGATATCAATCCCGTAAGTGCCAAAAAATATAAGATGGCTGGCTATCCTGTTCAACTCGGCCATTATCACCCTGATATATTCGGCGCGCTTCGGCACCTGAACTTTCATAAGTTTCTCGGGCCCAAGTACGGCCGCAAAATTGTTGGACATAGCGGCAATGTAATCCCATCTGTCGCTCATCGCAATATTGGCCTGATAAGTGCGTTTCTCGGCGAGTTTCTCCATACCGCGGTGCAGATAGCCTATATCGGGGCGGGCATAGGTAATAGTTTCGCCGTTCATCTTCAAAAGAAGATGAAACACGCCGTGCGTGCTGGGATGCTGCGGCCCCATATTCAGGGTCATCTCTTCAAATTCCGCGCAGTTATCAGTCGTAATTATCGGGTTTTCCTTCATAATCTTTCCTTAAGGGGTAGCCTTCAAAATCTTCAGCCGTTAATATTCTGGTCAAATTCGGGTGGCCTTTAAAAACGATCCCAAACATATCATAGGCTTCACGCTCGTGCCAGTCCGCCCCCTGCCAGAGTGAAGAGACAGAGTCAACTTCCGGTTTTACGGCGTCAAGTTCCGTTTTAATCTCCAGCTTGTGCTTTCTTTTGAGAGAATACAGGTGATATACCGCCTGCAATTTGTCTTTGAGATCTACCCCGGAAATGCACATTACATAATCAAAATCGAAATCTTTATTATTTTTTAGTTCCGTGCAAAGCGGAAGAATAACACCGGCAGGAGCGCTGACCGCAAGCATCTCGTCTTTAAGGACGCCGGCAGCCGGAAGGAATTCCTTAACCTCCGGGAACTTTCCGGTTATTTTACTCAAGAGTTCAAGATTATCCATTATTTTTTTAAGATCGACTCCTTCATTATTTTTTCCTGAAGTTTGAGGATTGAGAGCAGAACATTCTCGGGGCGCGGAGGACAGCCCGCGATATAGACATCCACGGGAATTACCTTATCTACGCCTTTTACAACGGAATAAGAATCATAGAAAGGCCCGCCGGTATTCGCGCAGCTGCCCATGGCTATGACATATTTTGGTTCCGCCATCTGGTCATACAGGCGTTTTAGACGGGGAGCCATCTTTTTGGTAAGCGTGCCGGAGATAAAAATAAGGTCAGCCTGTCTGGGCGTCGGTCTGGGAAAAACACCGAACCTGTCAAAATCATTCCTTGCGCCGACATCAGCCATCCATTCAATAGCGCAGCAGGCAAGACCGAAAGAAAGCGGCCAGAGGGAGGATTTTCTTGACCAGTTAATCACCCAATCCATAGAAGTGATAACCAGTCCGCCCCCTGGCAATTTCTCTATTAAATAAGGCGCTTTATCTAGAATGATTCCCATAATTTCCTCTTAAAAGTTCTTAAAGTTAATCTCTTTCGTTACAAACGTTAAGAACGTTATAAACATTACGAACTTTATAATTTAATATATTTCATTATTTCTTTAATGTTCGGTTTCACAAAGTTAAGTTTCTGCGCAACTTCTATGGCTTTATCAGGATCTTTAAGCCCGTGCCCGGTAAGCACGCAGACTATTTTTGCTTTCTTCCCTTTGAACTTTCTAAAATACCCTTTTTTAGAGAGCTTTATTACTCCGGCAATTGAGGAGGCCGAAGCCGGCTCGCAGAATATTCCGTCGGCCGCGGCAACAAGTTTATAGGCCCTGAGTATCTCAGCGTCCGTAACCATATCAATAAGACCTTTTGATTCATCGCGGGCCTGGACAGCCTGTTTCCAGGAAGCCGGGTTCCCTATTCTTATGGCCGTGGCTATAGTCTCCGGTTTTTCTATGGGATAGCCCCTTACAATCGGCGCCGAGCCCGAGGCCTGAAAGCCGAGCATCACGGGAAGTTTTTTCGCAAACCCGAGCTCGCGGCATTCTTTATAACCTTTCCAGTACGCCGTTATATTCCCTGCATTGCCGACCGGCATTGCCTGAAAATCAGGCGTGAAAAATTCACATACCTCGTAGGCTGCAGTCTTCTGGCCTTCAATCCTGAACGGGTTTATTGAATTGACCAGGGTAATAGGATATTTCGCGGATATTTCCTTCACAATATTCAGAGCATCGTCAAAATTGCCTTTTATGGCAAGACAGGTGGCTCCGTGCATCAAGGCCTGGACCAGCTTGCCGAGAGCGATTTTCCCTGCAGGAAGAATTACCATACACTGCATACCTGCTCTCGCTGCGTAAGCCGCGGCGGAGGCAGAAGTATTTCCCGTGGAAGCGCAGATAACCGCTTTTGAGCCTGCTTCTTTTGCCTTTGAAATTGCCATAGTCATACCGCGGTCTTTGAAAGATCCTGTGGGATTCATACCTTCAAATTTGACATAAATATCAATGTTGCCGCCGATAGCTTTGGAGAGGTTGTAGGCCTGTATTAAAGGAGTATTGCCTTCATGCAGTGTAACAACCGGCGTTTTTTTTGAGACCGGCAGATATTTACGGTACTTTTCTATCAATCCCTGGTATGGCACAGCGGCTCCTTCACTACTGACGGATAGTTGACGGTTAGATGTTTAGAGGGTTGGAAGCTTAATTAAACCTTAAACATCAAACATCAAGAGTTCCAACCATCCTTGTTACTCGCCTTTCTCTATTCTAATTACCAGCGACTTTTCTTTTATCACCGGAAGCGCGTCTATTTCGTCTATTGCCTGTTTCATATTTTTTTCCAGCGCCTTATCGGTCGTAATTATCACGGGAACCCTCTTCCCTTCATCCTGCTCCTTCTGCACAACCGAGGAAATACTTATGTTGTATTTGCCCAGAATCCCGGCTATGGTGGCGAGAACTCCCGGTTTATCCAAAACCGTAAACCGCGTATAATAACGGAATTCCACTTCTGAGATAGGTTTTATGGAGGCTTTTTCAGCTCCCTTTTCAAAAAATACGCTCGGAACTTTGCCTGCAACGCCGTTAATGATGTTTCTGGAGATGTAAATAATATCCGAGACCACCGCCGAGGCCGCGGAATCGCCGCCCGCGCCCTGGCCGTAAAACATTACGGGGCCTACCGCATCGCCCACAAAGAATATGCCGTTAAACACATCATCAATAGCGGCAAGCTGGTGTTCTGCGGGAATCAGCGTAGGATGAACCCTTACATCATACTGCCCGTCACCGCAATCCTTAGCAATGGCGAGAAGTTTTATGACATAGCCTAAGGATCTGGCGTCAAGCATATCTTTAATTGTAATTCTGGAGATACCTTCTACATAGACATCCTTCAAGTCAACAACAGAGTCAAACGCTATGGAGGAGAGAACTACCAGCTTATTTGCGGCGTCCATCCCGTCAACATCATAAGAAGGATCTGCTTCCGCATACCCGAGCTTCTGCGCGTCTTTAAGGACTTCCTTGTAATCTTTCTTGTCTTCAAGCATCCTGGTCAGCATATAATTCGTGGTGCCGTTCACAATACCGTAAATTGATTTAATATTGTTGGCAGCAAGCCCGTCGTGAAGGGCCTGGATAACAGGTATGCCGGCTCCTACGCTTGCCTCAATGTATATTTCTACATTGTTTTCCTTGGCAGTATCCATAACTTCTTCCCAGTACTTGGCGAGAACGGCTTTATTTGCCGTTACTACATGCTTCCCGCTCTTCAGGGCTTCAATTATGAACTTATGCGCCGCTTCAACTCCGCCTATAAGCTCGACAACTATGTCTATTTCAGGATCTTTCAGTATCTTGTAGGCGTCAGTGGTGAGAACACCCGGAGCAAGATTGACCTTTCTGGGCGTTGTAATGTCTTTGTCCGCTATGCTTTTAATATTTATGCTTCCCCCGGCGCGCATCTCGACTTTCTCACGGTTCTCCTGTATTATCCTGACCGCAGAAGCGCCGACTGTGCCGAAACCGATTATTCCTATGTTTATTGTCTTGTTTTTCATTATGCACTCGCCCTTGTTACGATTAGGCCGTTAATTTCACGGCATTTATAACAACATCTTATTATATTAAAAAACACGATGTTTTTCAATGTTTTTCAGCAGGAGATTGCGGAGGCAAAGGTATATGAAACCGCGGAAAACTGGTTAATAATAAGCAGAAATAGAGAACCTGTGCTCATCGCCCAGGCTGGCATTATCAAGCATAAAGGAATAGTCAAACGAGTAATTCCCGGCTTTCAGGCCGAACCCGGAGGTCAGTTTTAGGCCGTCAAGACCTGCGCGCAGAGAAAGACAGCCGTCAAGAATATATTCCGCCCCTATGTGGATCTTTAGCGGACAGTTCTCTGTCATTTCCGGCTCAAGAACCAGAACCAGTCTTTCAGGTATAAAATAATATGCCGCTCCGGCTCTCACGGAAAACGGGATAACATCTTTCCTGCCGCTCCCCCATTGGATACCCGTATTAAGATCCTTTATTACGGCTCCAAGCCTTAGACGGGGCCCCAAAGGCTTAAAAATAAACCCGGCATCAAGGCTAAACCCGTTCCCCTGCAAATCCGCTGTTTTTAAAAAGTGCGCTTTTAGGCTTAATCCGGCTTTGAGAGTATCCGCAATTCCTCCCGCCAGAGCAACCGCCGCGGTATTGCCGGCCGAACCAAGCATCCCCGTAAAATTCCCGTCTTCATCTCTGCCCTCCGCTCCGTTGTTATAATACCCGGTCCAATAAAATCCTATCGCCGTATTAGTTTCATCAGAGCGTTCATAAACGCCGGCAAAACCATAAGTCCTGTCCTGCTCCAGTTTTGAGTACATAAAGGAGACTGCCGTCCTAAAGACTCCCATCTGCATCATTCCCGCAGGATTCCAGTAAACACAGGAAGCATCGTCAGCAAGCGGAGAAAAGGCTGCTCCCATCGCTGCCGCCCTGGCCCCCGGCCCTCGTTTTAGATGAGGCATCGGATCTGACGCCTCGCCCCCCGCAAGAAGAGACTGTCCCGCAGCTGCCAGAAGAAATAAGATAGTTATTTTTCTCATTCTTTTACCACCGAGAACTTCCTAAGAGGAAGTCTGGTAATCTTACCGGAGTCGTCCTTTAGTTTTATTGAGTAAAGATAAACGCCTGTTGAGAGCTCCGTGATATCCTTCCGCGTTTCCCTGAAACCCGCTACAGAATGGCGGTCTTCTGCTGACCCTGCCCGCTTTCCCGCAGAATCATATATTTCTATGGTAACGGTCGAGGGCGTTTCAAGTTCATAGACAAAAGTAACTGCTCCGGCTCTTGCGGGGTTAGGATAGGCCATTATTTCCCCGCGGGTCAAGACGCGGCTCGCGGAAACCAGCGACTGAGAAGAGAGTTCCGATGAATTTTTAGAGAGCTCAAACTCAGCCGTCTTAAAAGGCGCAAAACCCGGCTTGAAAATCAGCAGGGAATATCTCCCGAACGGAACCTTACTGAAGGAGTATTCTCCGTTAAGGCCGGTGACCATGAACGCGGCCGCTTTACCGTCTTTCAAAAGTTCAACTCTGACCAGTTTTAGGGCAGTGTTTCCCTCCCTGTCTGCGGCTTGGCCTGAGACAGTGCCTCCGGTCTTTATTAAAAACCTGTACTTGACAGGCAGGCTGAAATTGCCGGCGACATCTTCTCCTGCCAGATAGAAATACCATTCACCGTCTTCCAGTCCGCTGAAACTTGTTTTTTTATCTTTGACAAAAGCCCAGCCTTTGCTGAAAGCCTCCGGAGCAGAGCGGCTCAGTAGGCATCTGTAACCTGCAGTTCCGCTGGCGCCGTAGGTGGAAGAATTCGGGTCGACTGATTCAAGCCATGCAAAAATGGGAGCCGAATTATCGCTTACTGCGCCTTCCGGATGCGAGGAATTGCTTATCACGGGAACAGAAGGAGCTTCGCCGTCACTTGGCGCAGCGGCCTGGGCATTCCCTTTTTGCTGCTCGTTCCCGTAAATATCAACAAATTGGGCCGTATAGAAATACCTTTTTCCGTTTGTCAGCCCGTTAGAAGAGGTGTCGGTAAAGGCTCCACCCGTAACGGTATTGTCGAGGGAAACTTTCATTCCTTTTACCCCTTCCGTCTCCGATCTGTATACCCGGTAGAACGCAGAGCCGGAGATTATATCCCATACAAGCTCAATACTGCCGCCCTGCAGAGGCTTTGCAGAGAGGGATTTAACAGAAGTGCTTAAACTTTTAGAGAGCGCAGATACCGTAGAATTATTTTCTTCCGTTTCATTCCCCGCAATATCCGACGGCTTCACAACATAATAATACCTTACCCCGAAAACCAGACCGCTATTATCCGTGAATTCCGTGCCTGCGGTTTCCGCGGTAAAATTCCCGAAAACTCCCTGAACCGTGCTCCTGTAAACTCTGTAACTTTTTATCCAGCTCTCGGCGTCTGAGGAAGCAGTCCAATTAAGCTTAATATCGCCGCTATCCAGCGCTTCGGCAGTCAGGTCTTTAACAGGGTCAGGCTCTATAATATCAATACCAAGCGTCTGGCAATAACCTGTCTTAACCCCATAATGCGCCGAAAAAGGCGTCGCTTCTAATCCTGTACCCAGCGCTCCGGAGACAGAATAATTACTCCCTGAAATTGAGAGCGGCCTGGCGCTGCAGGCCTCCTCAAGGTAAACGCTGTAACTGCTGCTTCCCGGCGCGCACCATAAGGTTCCCGTAAAAAGAAATAATAAAACCGTTAAACGCATGGCTTCACCTCGCAAGAACTATTTTTTTAACCGCGCTCTCCACCACACCTGTAAGTGAAGATTTTGCGGTTATACGAAAACAATAAAAGCCGTTCGCCCAGCCGGAGGTATCAAGATCCGTAACGGTGTTTACTCCGGCGTTAAATTTTCTTTCCACCTTTGCCAGCTCAGCACCTGTTTCGTTGAATAGCGTAATCAGAACAGAGCTGTCATTTTCAATATAGAACCTGAGCCTGGGATTACCCGACTTTACGGGATTGGGAGCGCACCAGATCTCCGAAACCGGAAGCAGGCTGCTGCTATACACCGAAAAACCATAATGAGCCGCGCCGCTCCAGTTTCCCAGTCTGTCAACAGCCCGTAAATGAAACCACCAGGCCCCGTTCTCAACCTGCGGAAGACCAAGGCTTTGAGAGGTGTAATTTATTGCTTCAGGAGGGAGCGAAGATTTTTCTTTGTCCAGAAGATAACTAAAACCGGCTATCCCCGAGCCTGCTTCATTATCAAGGGATTCCCAGCTAAATATTGGGCGGTTGACTGCAGACAAAACACCTGCTTTATGAGTCAGAGAACCTATAACGGGCAGAGGCGGAGCTGTCTCGTCTTTAATGCTGTTAAAAAGCTGCGCTGAGTCGCGTCTTACCAGATGTATGACAGAAGAAATGCCGACAGGCGTCACTTCTCCTGTCGTTAACGCGGCGCAGACTGCCTTGTTGTTCCCGAAAACCACTCCTCCGTCAAGACTCTCGGCGGAATAAAGCTTTCTTTCGCCGTCGCGATTATCAATCCAGAACACAGAAACTCTCCCTCCGGGATTTACGGCAACCGTGGGCGCGGCTATCTGACCCGCTATTCCTCCCGAGACGCTCACAGAAGGGCCTCCGGACTTGAAACAGGTTTTTTCAAAAGCTCCGCCGGACTGTCTCCAGACTGAAAGAAAGCCTCCCGCCCCGTCTCCGCAGATATTCGGCTCCAGCGCATCTTCCGGAGAAATATTTGAAGAGAACTGCAAGAGATTCCAGGTAACTCCGCTGTCTCCGCTTAAAGCAGCTTTTATTATTTTAGGGCTTCCTTCTGTCCAATAGACGGCAATATTACTTCCTGAAGAACATATACCGCCTAGCTTTGCGATAGAGGAGGCGAGCAGGACCTCGTCGGTCCAATTTCTGCCATTATTCTGTCCTTTCCTGAAATAGACAGCGCTGCCCGACTGCCAGGCAGAATACACGGCTCCCTCCTGCCCCAGAACCGCTTTAGGATACCTTGAGTCCGAAGAAACCCGGCTAAGCTGTACCGGCAGAGACCAGGAGACGCCTTTGTCGGAAGAAGAAATATACTTAACGCTTCTAGACGAGCCCTCCCGCCCGGAATCGTAAACCAGGTGAATTTCACCTGCTCCCGCTGTAACTGAAGGATTTAAGGAATCATCTGCCCTGTCGGAAGCCGTCAGAGGCGCTGACCAGCTGAATCCTGAATCAACAGAGCTCTTCAGATAAATTGCGCTTGCGGAAGATCCTGTATTATCGGCGTAAGCCAAGTATTGGAATCCTATTAGAGCATCAATACAGAAAGAATGGCCGGAAACAACGCCGGGGGTGTTTGTGACCTGCTTGAAAGGACTCCAACCTGCGGATGCATATGTGAAATACAAAACAAAAAGGGCGGCAATAAATGCCGCCCTTTTAATATTTTGTTGAAATCTTCGCACCTTGTTACCGCTTCTCCCTTGAGATACTATTATCCGTTGCTTCTCTGTTATCTCTTAGGCCTGCTGGTGTTCAGCCTCACTGCAACGAGCTCTTTTTCATAATTTACTCTGACCATTGAAAGCGATGATTCGGATTTTTTGCTGTCTTCCACTTTTTTTATCCACATTCCGCCGGCGCCTTTTTTCCAGACAGCCTTCTTCAAATGATACGCCACTTCGGCAGAATCAACCTTCTCGTTGTTCTGCAGCCTTCTCAAAAGCTCATGTACTTCCCTTACTTCCCTGGGTTCTGCCATTTTATCTCTCTATGCGGGCTTTTATAAGGTGGCCTCCTGTTTCCAGCACCTTAACGCCCTTATTGGATTTTTCCAGCTTAAGCGCGAAATCGCCTGCGCTTCCGTACGCCATATTCAGTTCAAACTCGGCCGCGCCCTCGTCAAAAGAACGCACCGTCACTTCTATCATCTGCTCAAAAGTTTTCAGGAATTTTCTGAAATCTTCAAGCTGGTTGATCGTCTTGAATCCCGAGAGGCTTAGATTAATCATACTGCTCTCGGAAAGTTTCACGGCAATCCCGCCCGAGAATTCAGGAGAAACAGCCTCTCCGAGTTTCTGGGAAACATTTGCCACAGCCGCTTCTTTGCTTATGTCGGGCATCTTTGCTGTTTTAGAGACGGCATAGAGCAACTGCCCTGTCGTTGTCTTGACAACTTTCGCGTTTATTGAAGCCTGTCCGATATACCAGCCCTTGTAATAATCTGAATCGCTCAGATTCGCAGAAAGCGCCACTTTACCCGTAACAGCTACATCAGCGTCATATCTCTTTGCAATGCCAGCCGCAGCTTTTTCGTCTCCGGCCGCCGCAGCCTTGGTAAGATCATCCGCTTTTATTTTGTCAAGCTGCTGTTGGTCGACAACTTTGTACCCTTTGCTGAGAAGATCCCCCATTATGAAAGTCGCCGCGTTTGAGGTCTCCTGTTTAACACCGTCAAGATACTCTTCCAGAAGCACTACGACTCTCGGATTTCCGGCGGTGGTCTTTATCATAAGGTCAAGCGCGTCTATATCGTTCTTTATATTTCCGATTCTTACCTTGGCCCAGAGTTTTGTTTTCCAGTAAGGGCCGGACATACTCTCGGAGAGAACTTTCTCTTCTTTAATATATCCCGCGGTCTTGCTGAAGATTTTTTCCTGAATAAGCAGAGACTTGGAGATCATCTGCTGGCCGGTAACATAGACTCCGAGGGCTTTTTCAATTACGGCCCTTCTCGCGGCGTCAACGCCGTTCTTTCTGGTCACCAGCTCATTTTCCGGCACAGGCACTACTTCAGCCTCGCCTTCCACCTCAACATACTTTTCCCTATCCTGCACTGCCGGGGCTTCCGGAACGGCAAGAACCGCGCGGTTCACACCGCCGCAGCCCGCAAGGATAAGTATCGCGGCTATTGAAAAGATGTATTTTAGCATACTCAACTCCCGCTTATTTATGAACAGCCCCGCCAAAAGCCGGCGGGGCCGGAATAAATCAAGTGTACTGTTTTTTTATTATTGAAATTTGACGCCGAGCTGCTTTGCAAGGCCCTGTTTGTCAAGCCTCATCGTTACCATACAGCCGTCATCCTGGGTCCATTCTGTTTTCATGGTCTGAGCGCCCTTGATCATGCTGTCTACGCTCGCAGAAATCTTTGAATCTGTCTCCATTGCTTTTTGGATTGTGACGCCGCCTGAGATCTGGATACCGTTAATTATGCCGGCAAGCCTGTACTGCGCATCAACAACGGCAGCGTTCCTTGAAACGGCTCTCTTTCCCGTTGTATCGGCTATATTCGGGTCAGCCCTGCCTATGCCCACTACTTCCACATATCTATCTGTAATATTCTGTTCCGTAATGCTATCCTTCATCTTTCCGTCCTGTAAATATGTGCTTCCACCGCAGCCCGTTATAGCCAGTGCCGCGAAAACTCCTACCAATAGCAGTAAAAATGTTTTCATATAACCTCCCGTATCTCTCTAACTTCTTAATAAAAGGATGACACCGATAAATGCCTACAAAACGATGCCATCGATAACTACTGTTCGATTACACCGATAAATGTTTACAAAACGATGCCACCGATAACTACTGTTTGATGCCACCGATAACTACTGTTTGATGACACCGATAAATGCCTACAAAACGATGC
>JBAXDA010000004.1:0-21599 GCA_037141215.1 Candidatus Firestoneibacteriota bacterium
ATCTGTACCGGGAGATAGCGGAAAAAGAAGGACTTGCGTCAATGTTGAGCGTGCCGATGATGGTACGAGGCAAAGTTGTGGGAGTGATAAATGTATATACTTCCAGGCCTCATAACTTCACGGCCAAAGAAACAGAAACGCTCACCTCCGTCGCCAATCAGGCAGCAGTAGCAATTGAGAACGCGCAGCTCCTCGTGCGCACAAAAATTATTGAAGAGGAATTAAGGACCAGGAAACTCGTTGAAAAAGCCAAAGCTCTGCTTATAAAAGAGCACGGGCTTACGGAAGATGAAGCCTTTCGAAAAATACAGAAACGCAGTATGGATTCAAGAAAGTCAATGAGAGAGATCGCGGAAGCCATTATACTCTCGAAAAACATGTAGACAAAAAAATTGACAATTTAGCAATTGACGAGTTGCGATTTGTTGAGGCTCCGCCGTTATATTTTATTGCGCAAAGCGCTACGTAAAATTGTCAATCGTCAATTGTTAAATCGTAAATAATCTTGGTTTTATATAACAGCGAAAGCACTAACAACCGCATCGGCCTTTTGTGTTGCAGAACGGGCAAGGTGTATCTTTTGCATTCTGTCAGGAGGACTCATATATGGCTATTCTGATCCGTATTCTTTTTGTAGTAGCAAGCGCAGCGATTGGTTCTATTTTCATTCAGCAGTTTGGCTATTCAACATTTAAAGGTCTGCTCTTCGGCAGCGCCGGCGGGCTTGCCGTAGTTTTAATGGAATTCCTTTTCAAGAAAGTATCAGTTAAAGATCTTGTTACTCTTCTTGCAGGCTTGGTCCTCGGCCTGCTAATGGCTTCGCTCTTTTCCTACGGACTCTCCTTTTTCCCGGCCCTAAAGGCAGCCAGGTTTGATTTTATACCGATAGTAATATACTTTTTCAGTCTTTATTTCGGCATCTCTCTCGCGCTCAATAAGAAGGACGAGATTCTTGGTTTTAAGCTTTCTCTCGGAGGGAAAGGGGCCTCCGGTTTCTCGCCCAAAGTGCTTGATACCAGCGTGATAATAGACGGCAGGGTTTCCGAGGTCTTGGAGATAGGGTTTCTTGACGGCGAAATAATAGTGCCGCGTTTTGTGCTTCACGAACTTCAGCTGATAGCTGATTCTCCGGACGCTATGAAACGCAACAGAGGCAGAAGAGGGTTGGACATACTTAACAAAATGCAGAAGATGTCCCCAAATGTAAAAGTGTACGACGATGATTTTCCGGAAGTTAACGGCGTGGACCAGAAGCTTATCAAACTCGGTAAAAAATACAACGCAAAAATCGTGACCAATGATTTTAACTTGAACAAAGTAGCGGAAGTGGAAAAAGTAAAAGTCCTCAACCTGAACGATCTCAGCAACGCCGTAAAGCCCATAGTGCTTCCCGGCGAGCAGATGAGAGTAAAGATACTTAAAGAAGGGAAGGAAGCGCAGCAGGGTGTTGCCTATCTTGACGACGGGACTATGATAGTAGTGGACGGAGCAAAAAACCACTTAAACCAGACCCTTGATATTGTGATTACTTCCGTGATACAGACCTCGGCCGGCAGAATGATATTCGCAAAAAAGAAAGATGATTAAAAGGACTAGGGCGACGCGATTACACAGATGAAACGGCGGAACTATTTTTTACCTTGAAATTACTTTTAGAGGAGCGTTAAATGATAGCAACAGCGATTATAGTAGCGGCAGGCTCTTCAAAAAGGCTCGGCTCAAAGACAAACAAACCCTATCTTGAACTTAACGGAAAAGCGCTGCTCTGTCATTCTCTTTCGGCCTTCTCCGGCGCAACCGAGATAAAAGAAATAATAGTTGTTATCCGAAAAGAAGACGAAGAGCTTTGCCGGTCCGTGGTAAGACACGAATGCTATAAAAATGTCCGCTTTATCGAAGGCGGGAAGGAACGGCAGGATTCGGTGTATAACGGCCTAAAAAAAGTAAGAAAGGACTGCAAGCTCGTTCTGGTACATGATGCCGCAAGGCCCTTTATTGATACGGCCTTCGTGGAAAAACTTATCAATACGGCCTCCAAGCATAGAGCTGTGGTTCCTGTTTTACCCGTCAAAGAAACTGTAAAAAGATCTTCTACGGGGAAGTACATCGACGAGACGCTGGACAGAAAAAAACTTTTTCTCGCGCAGACCCCGCAGGTCTTTGACTATCGCTTGCTGCTGAAAGCGTATGAACGCGCTGTAGAGGATAACTTCTACGGCACGGATGATTCCATGCTTGTTGAAAGGATGGGGACTCCCGTAATGTTGGTGCCGGGGGACGAGAGGAATATTAAAATAACCGTTAAGGAAGACCTTAAATAAAACGCTTTCATCAAGGAGCGGTTATGCTGGGCCGTTTCATGTATTTCCTTTTGTTTTATGCGGTTTGCGTGGTATTTATCCTGACAGGTTACAATACCTTTCTGCTTCTTTACGCCTGGAAAATTCTTCCGGTTTTCATTATTACCCATGCCGGTATTCTTTTGCTCTCAGGCAGAGCGGTGTATTATTTTTCGGAACGAGCGCCCTTTGTGAAAATTGTTCTCTGCGGTATGATTTCTATACTCCTTATATTCCTGAACAGCCTGGTTTCCTCGTTTCCCGCCGATGAATGCGACCTAAAATCGCAGTTATATGGAAAAGTTGTTAAGCAGGCGGCTGCAGGAGTCGCCGCATTCAATGAAAAGAACAAGCGTCTTCCGGAAAACATGGAAGAACTTCTAATCTTTGACCCGGCCCTTAAGGAGTGCGAAGATCCCTTTGCTTATCCTCAAAGAATTATCTCTTATGTGAAAGGTCCAAATGACAGATTTCTGCTTTACAGCCTCGGGCCTGACAACAAAGACGACGGTGGCAGGGTAAGGTATGACCGGAATTTCAACATGAGAAGTTATCTGTTTCCCTGGGATTCTCTGTTTTTCGGGGAGTGGATGCGGAATAGAACTGAACTTAAAGACAAAAATCTCGGAGACCTCGTTTCCGAATTTGACCTCGACCCCGGGCTTAAAGCTTCTAAAGAAGGGCGCATTATTAAGTTTAGATAAACAATAAATCTTCCTTTCCGATTGGAGAAAACATGATCAAGATTGGCACCTCAGGGTTTTCTTTTGACGACTGGAAAGGCACGGCTTACCCGCTTGATATTAAAAAGCCGGATATGCTTTCCTATTACACGGGGGAGCTTGGATTCCACACCGTAGAGTTGAATTTTACCTATTACGCGCTGCCGTCCGAGAAAACCTTCATCGGAATGCTTGAGAAAGTTCCCAAAGATTTTATGTTCTCGGTAAAGGGTTACCGCGGTTTTACGCACGATCCTTTCGATATCCGTCTGGGGCATAAACGGCCGAGAATAGAAAGAGCGCGGCAGGACCTGGCAAAGTTTGCCTCTGCTATCAGGCCCCTGCTGGAAGCAAAGCAACTTGCCTGCGTGCTCCTGCAGTTTCCCCTGTTCTTCACTCCGGGGCCGCAAAGCGCGGATTATATAATGCAGTGCAAATACCTTCTTCCCGGTATTCCCCTGGTAGTAGAATTCAGAAATAATAAATGGGCTGTAAAGGAAACTTTTGATTTTTTAAGGAATAATAAACTCGGATTCTGCGCGGTGGACGAACCTCAGATTCCCCGCCTGATGCCTTTTGTACCGGAGGTAACCTCGGATATCGGCTATATCAGATTTCACGGGAGAAACAACAACTGGTTCAACGCGCCTCTGGAAGTGCGCTACGACTATCTTTACAAAAAAGAAGAATTAACCGGGTTTATCCCCGCCATTAAAGAGATGGAGAAGAAAAGCAAAACATTGCTGATGTATTTCAATAACTGTCATATGGGGTCGGCGGTCAGGAATGCGAAGGATCTGCAGCTCTATACAAGAGAAACCGGGATATAAATCAGGGAAACTCTGTTTCTAATCAGCTTTTTAACCCTTGAAGTTATCCGAGGGCATTGCCAGGTGCAGTTGTTCCGACATTTTTCTAAACCCGGCTTTTGTATACATTTCCAATGCTTTTTTGTTCTGCGCAAGCACTTCAATGCGCATTAGCTTCATGCCGGAAATTTTAATATATTTCAGTGCAAAGGCCAGTAACTCGCTTCCTATGCCCCTGCCCTGGAATTCCGGGCTCACCGCCAGATGAGGGATTCTTCCCGTGCTGGAATCCAGGTCCAGGAAGGTGGTGATAAAACCTGCGATCTTTCCATCTATAACTTTTACAAAAACCCCTTCAGGGTTCAAAGCGCAATCCCGTTTGATATCAGCAGCTTTCCGTTCGTGCCAGGGCTTTCCGATAATCTGCCCGAAAGAATCTTCTATGGATTTGTCAATGGAAACATCCTGAAAAGATCTCCGGATAATATCTATCAGTTCGCCTAATTCATCAGCTTTTGCAATCCTTATCATATTCAGAATATAACAGAATACGTTAATCTAGTCAAATATAAATGAAATCCCCGGGAAAGGATGATAACATGGTTGAAATACCTTCTTTTCTTTGATAAAGTAAAGAAAGAGTTTAAAAATGCAGTTTGGGTTTATTTTTCCTTAGGAGGACATATGGCTTTTGGATACGCAAAAAGAATGAGCAGGCTGGGGACCGAGAACGCGTTTGTAGTTCTTGCCCAGGTAAAGAAGTTGCTGGCGCAGGGCAAAGACATAATAAGCTTCGGGCTTGGCGAGCCTGATTTTGATACCCCTCTTAATATAAAAGAAGCCGCCATAAAGGCGATAAAAGAAGGGCAGACCAAGTACGGCCCGTCCGCGGGTATCTTGCCGCTCAGAGAAGCCATTGCCAGGCAGGCGGGAAAACTCCGCGGTATTGAGATAGACCCCGACGAAGTGGTCGTAACGCCCGGGGCAAAGCCTATAATCTTTGACGCCGTTATGGCGCTGGTCGACGAAGGGGATGAAGTAGTTTATCCAAATCCCGGCTATCCTATCTATGAATCGGTTGCAAACTTTGTCGGGGCAAAATCTGTGGCATTGCCTCTCTGGGAAAGCAAGGGCTTCAGTTTTGATATTGCGGACCTGAAAAAACTCGTTAATAAAAAAACGAAAATGATCTTTATCAACTCCCCGCAGAATCCCACGGGCGGCGTGCTTTCCTATAACGACCTGAAGGCCATAGCAGAACTGGCCATTCAGAATGACTGCTGGGTCGTTTCGGATGAGGTTTACGGGAAAATAATCTACGGGGAAAAATTCCACTCCATAGCCTCTATCCCGGGAATGAAACAAAGGACAATTATCGTTGACGGTTTCTCCAAGACCTACGCTATGACAGGCTGGAGGCTGGGCTACGGCATTATGCCCAAAGAACTCGCCGGCTTCATAGCAAAAATCGAGACCAACGCAGATTCTTGCACCAACACTTTTGTGCAGTATGGCGGAGTGGAAGCTATTCTCGGCCCGCAGGCCGAATCAGACAAGATGGTTGCCGAATTTGAGAAGAGAAGCATTCTTATCGTAGATCTATTGAATGACATTAAAGGTTTCTCCTGTATAAGGCCTAAGGGCGCTTTCTATGTATTCCCGAATGTGACCCAGGCTTGCAAGAATCTGGGCTTTAAAGACGCAAGAGATTTGCAGGCTTACCTGCTGGAGAAGGCTGAAGTGGCGGTGCTGGCAAGGACTTTCTTCGGACCAAAGAATCTTGGAGAAGTCGACGAATATGTGAGGCTCTCTTATGTTACTTCCACGGAGAAAATCAAAGAGGGCTTGCAGAGAATGAAGAATTTGATAGAAAAGGGGCATAAGTAATAAATCCAAAAAGTTTATTAATTTGGATAAAAAGGTGGTAGACTCTCAACATGTTAACTCCAAAAAAAGATACTCTCATAAAAGAAGTAATGAGCAGGACTGTTATTACGGCGCCAAAGACCGCCCGTGTGCTGGAAACCTGCAGGCTTATGGAAAGCAGCCGCGTAGGCTCCATTGTTGTGGTTAAGGACAAACATCCTGTCGGCATAATAACGGAAAGGGATATTGTCAACTCTGTGGCCAAGTCCGGCCCGGGGATCTTGAACCAGCCGGTGACAGCAATCATGAAAACGCCGGTAATTACGCTGCACGCAAAGCAGAAAATAAAAACCGCGGTGGAATTTATGATCGCAAAACGGATACGCCGTCTTCCCATTGTGGATCACGGCAACCTTATAGGCATTGTAACCTACGGCGATATTTTAAGGGCTATTCAGAAAGAAGTCGCCGATATGCAGATGCAGACAGAACAGCTTAAAATCGAAGTCCAGAAAGACGGCCTAACGAAATTCTATACGCAAAAATATTTTAAAATACTTTTGGAAAAAGAAGTTCAGAGGGTCAAGAGCTATGGGGGTTTTCTTTCTCTGCTGATGGTGGATATAGACCATTTCAAAAAAATAAACGATACCTACGGACATGATGCCGGCGACTTTATACTGCATAAGATCTCCCTGCTTATTGAACACAATACCAGGAAGATCAATGTTGTCGGGCGCTATGGCGGGGATGAGATAGGCATAATTGCCCCCATCTCGGACATTGAGGGCGCGCGGCGCCTGGGAGAACGCCTGAGGCAGTTTGTAGATCAGACAAGATTTAATTATCATGGGAAGATCATAAAGGCAAGTTTAAGCGTTGGAGTTGCCACCTGGGATAAAAGCATTCAGGACGGAAGAGGCCTTATTGTCAAGGCCGATAAAGCGCTTTATAGAGCAAAACAGGAAGGAAGGAACCGGGTCAGCGTTATTTAAAATGCTTACACGGGCCATCGGTGTCATCAACAAGAGGTTTTAAATGAAAAAAACAATTCTTGCCCTGCTTTGCATTCTTACCGTAACCCCTCTTTTTTCAGAAGAAAACCAGAAAGTCTACAGGGTCAATATTAAAAATTTTAAACAGGAAGAACGAAACTTCAAAGAAATGACTATCGGCGGAGACCGGCTTTATTTCTTTTCCCGGGAAACAAATATGCTTTATTGTTTCGGTGCTACGGATAAGAATGAAGTTTGGAGGCTTACCCTGGAGACTCTTCCCAACCATAGGCAGTATACAGGGCTTTTTGCTGATAAACTCGGGAGATGTATTCTGTCGGCGCCGCAGCAAAAGGGCGTCAATGTTATAGAAATGTCAAACGTGGGGAGAATAGCCGAAGAGCATAAATTCCCCGAACTGAGCCTGAAAAAAGGAAAATTCACGCTTTTTAACGGCGCTATACTGTTTGACGGAAAAGAAGTCGGAAAATTGAAGACACAGCTTGTTTTTTTGAAGGAAGAAAGAAACCCTGTCTCGGATTATGGGCTTATTGTCTCAAAACCCGTAATGTTGAGCAACTCCTCCTATAAGATAAACGCAACAGTCGCCGGCAAGGAAAAAACAGAGTTTTCGTTCGAGTTAAAATACAGCGAACCTACTTCTATAGCTAAAGTAAATGCGATAAGGCTGGATAATTACGGCAGGGCCTATTTCCATATTGTTACCGTCAAGGATTACAGAGCGAAAGGAGAGCTGCCCGAAGATGTAGAATTTAAGAATACCGTAATGCTTACCGACCTTACGGGAAAGATATTGTTTTCAATGGACCCTATTAATGCGCTTTCGTCAATGATTACCGCCGATGATGAAGGGAAAATCCTTGAGATCTACACGGTTAAAGATCCCGATAAAAAGAAAGGCTCAATAAGAAAAGCCTATTACTGGTATGTTAAGTACAACCCTAAATAGCTCCGTTAAAGGGTGAAAAGGGTGATATGAAAAAGTCCTGGGATTTCAAAAAAGAACTGATAAGAAAATCTATTCATATTTTTTCGGTAAGCTTTCTTGTAATTTATGTTTTTGTCGCAGGCTCGGTCAATCACAAGGTCGGACTGCTGGTTCTTTCCTTTATGTTGATAATTCTTTTTGAATTTGAATATGCAAGAGTGGAACTCGGGGCCAAGATTCCTTTTCTCCGCCGGCTCTGGGAATTTAGAAGGGATAAAGAAAAGAACCACATGGGCGGAGAGATCTACTTTCTTATCGGCTCCATAATCTGCCTCTCCATCTTTGACCTCAGAATAGCGGCGGCGGCGATACTAATGACAACCTTCGGAGATATGGCCGCGGCGGTAATAGGCACCAGATTCGGCCGGACCTGGATACTCAAGGGCAGGGCGCTGGAAGGGATAATTGCCGAATTGACCGTGAATCTGCTGATGGGTTTTCTTGTAATCAGGGAGCCGGTTCTCGGCAAAATGTGGTGGTCAACCGGCTGGCTTCCGCAGGGAGACCCTCTGTGGCTGCCTATCATTGTCATGGCAGTTACCGCTACGGTGGTGGAGACGCTCCTTAAAAAACTGGACGACAATCTTTTAGTCCCGGTCTTTGCGGGTTTCAACGGAGAAATTGTTTTACTCCTGATGTTATGGTTAAACAAATAAGCACGGAGAGCGGAAATTATGTCTAAACTCAGGATAGGGCTCGGTTATGATATACATCCTTTTCAGAGCGGAAAACAGCTCACGCTCGGAGGCGTAAAGATACCCTTTAACAAAGGGCTTGAAGGTCACAGCGACGGCGATTGCCTCGTTCATTCGCTTATAGACGCCCTGCTTGGCGCTTCGGGAAAAGGAGACATAGGGCGGATCTTCGGCGTTGACCGTCCCGAGAATAAGGATATCATGAGCATTATACTTCTGGGAAAAACGCATGCTCTTATAAAAAGCAAATACCGGATAGTCAATATAGATGCTGTGCTGCTCTGCGAAGAGCCCAGGCTTTCCGGCTATCTGCCGATTATGAAAAAAAATATAGCAAGAGTTCTTAAAATAAAAGAAACCGCCGTAAATATCAAGTCCACTACGGCAAAAAAACTGGGAGAGATAGGCAAAGTTAAAGCGATTGCCTCGCAGTCAATTGTGCTGCTCTCGCTCCGATAGCCCGTCGCTTATTGTTTTTTTAAAGGAAAGGGTGTAGACTGTGTCTGATATGGATGAAAATATAAGGGTAAGATTTGCCCCGTCTCCCACGGGCTATATGCACATAGGCAATGCAAGAACCGCGCTCTTCAATTATCTGTTTGCTAAGCGGACAGGCGGTACTCTTATTTTGAGGATAGAGGATACCGACCAGGAGCGTTCTACTCCGGAAGCCGTCCAGGTCATAGTTGATTCGTTGAAATGGCTCGGGATTGACTGGCATGAGGGGTATTTCGGCAAGGACGAACACGGCAGTCCTGTTGAAAAAGGAAAGTACGGACCCTATACGCAGATGAAGCGGCTCGGGATCTATGATGAATACCGGAACAAACTTATAGCGGAAGGAAAAGCCTATTATTGTTTTTGCACGGAAGACGAACTGGAAAAAAAGAAGCAGGCCGCTACTGCTGCCGGCATAGTCCCAAAATATGACCGCAAGTGTTTCAAGCTGAGCAGGGAAGAGGCGGAAAGTAAAAAAAGAAACGAACGCTTCGTGGTCAGGTTCAAGGTTGAACCCGGCATTGTGGAATTTAATGATCTGGTCCGCGGAAAAGTTTCTTTCAACACCGACCAGATCGGCGATTTTGTCATTGCCCGCTCCGACGGCGTGCCGGTTTATAACTACGCGGTCGTGATTGACGATAATGCCATGAAAATATCACATGTTATCCGTGGAGAAGACCACCTCTCAAACACTCCAAGACAAATTCTGCTTTACCGCGCGCTTGATTTCCCCCTTCCAAAATTTGCGCATCTTCCGATGATACTCGGGTCAGACAGGTCCAAGCTCAGCAAGCGCCACGGAGAAACCTCGCTGCTTGCCTACAGGGACAAAGGTTTTCTGCCGCAGGCAGTATTCAATTATATGTCCCTTCTGGGCTGGTACCCGAGGGACGGGGTGGAGATAAAAAACAAAGAACAGCTTGCCAAGTTCTTTGATCTTGCGGATGTAGGAAAGAGCGGAGCGGTTTTTGACGAAAAAAAACTTATTTGGATGAATCATGAATATATGCAGCAGTTGGACGCAAGCGCCATCTACGAACTTTGCGTTCCATATATACGGACCGTGGATCTTTCCGGAAGGTCTCCGGAATGGATTAACAAAGTCCTGGAAGCTGTTAAAACCGGCCTAAACACCTGCGCAGAAGTCCCGGAACAAACAAAACTATTTTTTATGTCTGCGGAACTAACGGCAGAGGGGCTTGAAGTGCTAAAAAGCGGCAAAGCAAAAGAAGTGCTCTCCTGTCTTGTGGAACTATTTAATAAGACCGAGGTAACGGCTGAGAATTTCAAAGCACTGCTGCAGGAAGTAGCCAAAAAAGCCGAGGTGAAGGGGAAAGACCTATATATGCCTGTCCGGCTCGGGCTTACAGGAGCTCTGCACGGACCGGAGCTTGCCGTATTAATACCGGTACTGGGTTCCGCCGAGTGCGCAAGGCGCATAGAAGACACCCTCAAAAAACTCTAACACTTTGCGGCTTTATAGAATTACAACCTTAAAACAAAACCCTAAGCACCAGAGGCAGTCGACATGTCCCTAATTGAAGCTATTATTCTGGGCATAGTCCAGGGCCTGACAGAGTTTATTCCTGTCTCCAGCTCCGGACATCTCGTAATCCTTCAGAATTTATTCAAGGATTTCAACCAGCCGGGAGTTCTTTTTGATTCCCTCCTGCACCTTGGCACTCTCACTGCGGTGTTATACTATTTCCGCCTCCGGCTTTACGAAATACTGACAAATAAGCGCCTGCTCTTGCTTATAGTTATTGCCTCGGTCCCGACCGGTATCATAGGTTTTGTTTTTAAGGAGTCTTTTGAAAAAATGTTCTCAAATGTCCGGCTTGTGGGCGCCGGCTTGATCGTCACGGGTATCGTACTATTTTTCTCTGATAGAATTAAAAGCGGGGCAAAGTCTTCAAGCAAAACCACATTTATTGACGCGCTAATTATCGGGGTTGCTCAGGGCATTGCTATTATCCCGGGCATCTCAAGGTCCGGCGCCACTATCGTTTCAGGTATTTACAGAAAACTGGACAAACAATTTGCGATGGAGTTTTCCTTCCTGCTTTCCATTCCTGCCATAACGGGCGCGGTAATACTGCAGTTAAGGCATGTTGCAAAAAACGGAGCAGGCTCAATAGAACTTCTTCCATATATCTGCGGGTTTTGTGCCGCGGCAATTGTGGGGTACCTTACGATAAGATTGGTGTTAAATTTTCTTTTGCAGCAAAAACTATATATATTCTCCATATATCTGTGGCTTGTCGGCTCAATTGTTCTGATCTTCGGAAGGTAATTTCTGATTCCCGGGCCGGGCAAAAGGAGTGGTATGAGAAAGTTATTTCCGGCAGTACTGGCTCTTCTTCTCGCTCTTCCGCTTTTTGCCTGGAAAGTGCAGAGCATAAAACAACTTACACAGGAGGGAGGCTGGAGGAGCCCGATTTTTTCTCCGGATGGCTCAAAATTTTTCGCGCTTAACAAAAACCAGCAGATCTGTCTGTTTGATTCCGGAGGCACCCTGCTTACAATGAAAGAGAATACCGATATTAGCCTCCCCTGTTGGTCTCCTGACAGCAAAAAGCTAGCGGCAGAATTGAATTCAACCATCTGTATACTGGAGGCGGAAAACCTCTCGGTAATGTTTTTAGGAAAAAATGTGTACAAGCCGCGCTGGAGCGGAGACAGCAAGAGTATTTATTGTATTTTTTGGAAAATGGACCACGGAGCCGCGAGATCCGAACTAAAAGAAATTAGTCTTACCGGTGGAATTAACGATTTTATTGATATGCCGAGAGACCTGGGCAATATCAAAGGGATGGCGGTTTCCACGAAAGAAGCAAAGCTCGCGTATACGCTGAAGCAGAAAGGGGTTAAAACCCGGCTCTTCCTGGTGAATCTGGAAAATAGCGAGAAGAAAAGGCTGGCGGAGGGACTGAACGGCAAGATAGTTATCTGGTCGCCTGACGGAAAATATATCTGGACCGGAGAGGAGCTTTTAGACAATGTTGAAAACAAGATTATTTCCGAAGAAATGCCCGCGGTTTCGGAGATTACCTGGTCAAAGGACTCGAAATGGTTGTTTTACAGCAGAGAGGACGGCGAACTGGCGCGTTTTGATATTGCGGCAAAAAAAGAAGAGGTCCTAATATCAAAAGACTTGTCAGAAAAAAGCGCTTCATTTTCTCAAGATGGGCTTCTGGCGGTCTGTCTGGACGGGAAAGACGCGAATTTGGTTTTGGTAAAATTTGTGAATGAATGAAAAGGTATTTCGTTGCGTTCCTTCTGGCAAGAGTTGAAGAATTGCAGGGAAGTACACGGGGATAGCTATCTTCAGCCGTATTGGAGAAATATGAAAAGTTTCATAACCGAGATAGAAACAGGTGCCGGTAACTTTATAGGTTCGGAATACCCCTTCAAAAAGGCAGTGAAAAATGGCAGAATTACGACCGTAAGCTACCGGGGAAGAAGGGATGCGCCTGATATAATCTGTTCCATCGATAGAATCAACAATACTACTCTAAACCTAAAAGTCACTCTGGAAAACAAAACGGCTAATGCAATAGTCATAAGAAGAATAAAGGCAGCAAAAATATTTGAAGACGGTAACGGATTGCTGGGCAGTTTAAAACCGGATGTCTGGCTTTTAAGGCAGGGCACGAATAGTCCGGGCGATGATATCAGATGTATCCCAATATTCAATCCCAAAAAGCTTCCTTCGCAAGGCTGGAGCACCAAAGAGTGGTACAAAGAATACGGGTTTCTCAAAGAAATTGCCAGCGAAACTTTTGCGGTGTTAAAAAACCTGAGAACAAATAAATCTCTTCTTTTTGGTTTTGTATCTTTGGCCGACCAGCAGACCGGAATAAATATTTATGTAAGAGGAGATCTGATTACGGTGGAAGCAGTTGCCAATACGGGGGAATATCTTCTGTCTCCCGGCGGCAGCTTGTCCTCGGAAACATTGCAGATAGCGACAGGCGCAGATACCGACAAACTCATTAAGAACTATGTTTCAGCGGTGGCAGATATTATGAAACCAATAATTCCGGAAGAGGTGCCGGCAGGCTGGTCAAGCTGGCAGTATTATAGGAGAAATATAACGGAAGAAGATGTTCTGGAGAACATCAAGGCTCTTAAGTCGGGTAGATATAAGATTGATTATGTTCTTCTTGATGACGGGTTCCAGAAGAGCAATGCAGAATGGCTGCAGACGAATAAAAAATTTCCTCACGGCTTAAAATGGCTCTCCGGAAAAATACAAGAAGCGGGCTACAAACCCGGACTCTGGATTGCACCCCTGACGATACTTGAAAACACGGAAATATTTAAAAAGCATAAAGATTGGCTGGTAAAAGACAAGGCGGGTAATCCGCTCAAGAAGTTCAGCCATATGGGAAATGTCTATGTTTTGGATTTTACCGTGGAGGGCGCCTGCAGATGGCTGGAAAAACTTATAAAAACATTGGTCAAAGATTACGGTTTTAAATATATTAAACTGGACGGGCCAATCTTGAGATATTACACCGGCGGCGTATTTTCAAAACAAAATATCACACCGGTGCAGGTTGTCAGAAAGGCTCTTACTATAATAAGGAAGAATTCAAAAGGCGCCCTGATCGAGGGCGAGGGATATTACGGGCCGTCGATAGGCTTAGTGGATGTTCAAAGGACCGCCCAGGATATACATACCATCTGGCCGGCGCTCAGGAACAATATTCAATTAAACCTGATAAGCAATTATCTTCACGGCAAATGGTGGATAAATAATCCCGACGCCTTCATCTTAAGGGACGCCTCCACCCCCCATCATTACGAAGACAACACAGCAGAAAATATTTTAACAAAGGATGAATTACAGCTGGAGCTCACCGGCCATATGCTAAGCGGCGGAGAAGTAATGCTTACTGACAGGATGGCAACATTGAATCACGATAGAAGAAAATTGACTTCCATTTTTCTGCCCCCCTACGGAAAAGCTGCGGAAGTTATGGATCTCTTCAATGGGGAAGAGTACCCGAATATCTTCAAACTGGAAAAACAGGGCGAAATATGGATAGCTGTCTTCAATTGGAGTGAAAAGACAAGGACTTTCCGCATTGATCTAAAAGTGCTTAAATTGAAGAAGAAAACCCTTATTGTAAAAGACTACTGGGAGAACAAAAGTATTACTTTAAACAGCACCGTTAATGTACGGCCTCACGCGGTAAAACTTTTCGTATTTAAAGTATAAAATAGTTTTTATCAGAAAATCCATACACAAGATAAATATTGACTTATATTTATAAACGGACTATATTTATAGAGTAGCAGATTATTCGTCAAGGGAAGCCGGTTAAAATCCGGCGCACTCCCGGTGCTGTGAGAGGGAACGAAATCCATTTCAGAGAGATAAAGCGCCAAGAGTGATTAAGCAGATTAGGGTGAAGCGATTACGCAGATTAATTTTATCAGTGTAATCAAAGTCTTCTAATCAGTGTAATCACGCGAGGCATTTGATTCTCTGTTAGCCACTGCCGAAAGGCGGGAAGGCGGATAGTAGGCGGTAAGCCCTCAAGTCAGAAGACCTTGCGGATATGCAGATGAAGAAGCGGTTTTCCTTCGCGGCAAAGGAAAGCGGTTTTTGTTTTATACTATGGGTGAAAAAGGGACCCCGTATAGTTGAGAGACTATGCGGGGTTTTTTATTTAAATGATTAAGCAGATTTGGTTGAAGCGATTACACAGATTGTTAAAGGAAGGCTATGAGAACAGGAATAACGCTTTGGAATTTAGAAGCAAAAAACATAGTGGAAAAGATAGAAAGAGTAGCCGATATGGGCTTTGAATCGGTAAGCTTTCTCGGCAGTTCTTTTGAGAAGGACAAATCCTCGGAGGTGGCGAGGGTTATAAAAGAAAGAAAACTTACCATTACTTTTCATCTGAGTTTCTTTGGCACCAGCAGAAAAAAGCTTCTGAGCGGGCTTGAATACCGCTTGAACAGCATAAATGAATTTATTGCAAAAGGCGGGTTGACCGGCAATCTTTATACCATAGGTTTTGACCCGGCTTTTCTGGAAGCCGAAGACAAGAAGAGCCTGATCTTTGATTATGAGGGTACGGTGCTCGCTCTAAAAAGGTCGCTGGAACTGACGGAAAGAAGCGTGAAGATAACAGTAGAGAACTGGACAATAAACGCCGGTATACAGAACTTTATAAGCATAGCTCAGGAAATAAATTCAAAACGCCTCGGAATGCTTCTTGACGCCGGGCACTTTAATATTTCAGCAAGAAAGAACCTGCTAGGCGTTTCCAGGATGGAGGATTATTTTGTAAAGCTCCCGTTTAAAATATTTGAATTGCACATGCACGATAATGACGGAGATGTTGATCTGCACCTGCCTATGGGGAGCGGCAATGCAGATTTTAAAAGCATTATAGGAGCAGCAAAAAGCGCCGGGGCTTTTGACAAAGACACGGTTTTTACGCTTGAAGTAAAACCAAAACTGAAGAATTTAAAGATAGACCTGGCCAGTATAAGAAAGGTAGTGACGGAGAACAAGGCGCGCCTTTCCCAATTAATTGGACAAGAAAAATGAGAAAAAAGGTATTAAAATATTCCTTGCTCGGACTGTTGTTTGTAACCGCATGTGCGGCAGCCGGGCTTTTTATCGGCAGTGTTCCCCTGCCGGTTAAGGATGTAATAAAAATATTACTCTCCAGGATACCCTTCCTCGGAGCACTTGCGCCGCATGATTGGGCCGGGAATATCGAAGACATCCTGTTGAAATTAAGGGTGCCAAGAGTTATTCTCGGCCTGATCGTCGGGTCTTCGCTGGCGGTTTCGGGCGTGGTATTTCAGGGGTTGCTCAGGAACCCTCTTGCAGAACCGTATTTGCTCGGCATTTCTTCGGGAGCGGCTTTAGGTACGGCCATAATAATACTCGGCAATCTTCCCTTCTATATATTAGGCATACCGATGATTCCCTCGGCGGCTTTTTTGGGCGGACTTCTGTCTATGTTTCTGGTCTACGGGCTCGCCAGGACCAAAGGAAAAATACCGGTGCATACGCTGTTGCTCTCGGGAGTTGTTATTAATTTTTCTTTCTCGGCAATTATCATGCTTCTTATAACCGCCACGAATAAAGGGCTTACCGAAATAATGTTCTGGATGCTGGGCTCCTTGAATAATACCAATTACGATTTGATACCGTTTGTCTTTATAGGCTGCGCTTTAATTATGGCTGTGATATATTTGTTCTCAAATGATCTGAATATTATCTCCATGGGAGAAGAGACGGCGGTTTACCTGGGTGTTGAAACCGAAAGGGTAAAGAAACTGATGTTTATTTTGACTTCACTGCTTACCGGGCTGGCAGTTTCGGTAAGCGGTCTCATTGGTTTTGTAGGACTGATAATCCCGCATATTGCGCGCCAGATTGTAGGCCCGGACCATCGGACGCTGATTCCTTTCTCCGCGCTCCTCGGAGCGGGATTTCTGGTGCTAGCGGATCTGCTTTGCCGCACCGTGCTCGCCCCGGTTGAGATACCGATAGGAGTGGTAACCGCTATACTTGGGGGCCCGTTCTTCCTGTATCTCTTGAAGAGGAAAAAATGACGGCAATAGCGGCGCTTGAAGCGAAGAACATAATCCACAGGTATGACGAAAAAGAGGTGCTGAAAAATATCAGTTTCTCGGTCCCCGAGAAAGGTTTCATAGGTATAATAGGCCCGAATGGCTCGGGAAAATCCACGCTAATAAAGATCTTGAGCAGGGGCGTCAGGCCGTCGGGCGGAGAGGTCTTCTTCAGGGGCCGGAACATCTTCCGCTTGAATACAAAATTTGTTGCCTCCAGGATAGCCATTGTGCCCCAGGATGAAAGCACTATCTTTCCTTTCACGGTTTTTGAAACGGTGTTGATGGGCAGGGCGCCTTACCTGAAACGTTTTTCATGGGAGACAAAAGAGGATCTGCAGATAGCCGAGTCGGCCATGAAACTTGCAGATGTAAAACATCTCCGAAACAGGAACATTGACGAACTTTCCGGAGGAGAAAGACAGAGGGTAATTATAGCGCGCGCGCTGGCGCAAATGCCGAAAGTGCTCCTGCTGGACGAACCTACTTCTCATCTGGATATAAATCATCAATATGACATACTGGAACTTATAAAAAAACTCAACGAGAACGCGGGCATAACTGTTCTGATGATCTCTCATGACATTAATCTTGCGTCAAAGTATTGCAAAGAACTCATAATGTTAAAGAACGGCAGGATCTTTGTAAAAGGCCCTGCAAAACGGGTAATTACAAAAAAGATAATAAAGGATGTCTATGGGGTTGAGGTGAACCTCGTGAAAGTCCCGGGGATGAAAACTCAGGGAATATTACTTTAGATTGACGGCTTAGCTATTGACGATTTACAATTTGATGCAGCGCTTTGCGCATATTATATGACTGCCTGAGGCACATAAAATCGTCAATTGTAAATCGCAAATTATGAAGCTGGAGGCAGTATGCTTAAGCAGGGTCTGATTCAAGTCTACACGGGGGACGGGAAGGGCAAGACCACCTGCGCGTTTGGGCAGGCACTCCGAGCTCTTGGCAGGGGGTTGAAAGTATGCGTCTTCCAATTTATGAAAGATGCGAATCTTGGCAGCGGAGAAGTCGTAGCGGCGGGCGTCTTTAAGGAAAGGCTAAAAGTTGTGCGAGGCTTTCAGACACATCCCCTGCTGGCTTTAAAGGAACAGCCTGAACTAAAAATGGAAATCGAAGCGATGACGGATGAAATAGAAAAGACGGTTTCCTCCGGTGAGTTTGACCTGGTGGTGCTTGATGAGATAAATAATTGTGTTGAGGCCGGATTGCTTCCGGTTTCCCGAGTTTTGAGAATTATGGAAATGAAATCAGACCGCGTAGAGCTAATCCTTACGGGCAGGGACGCGGCTTTTGAAATAATTGACAAAGCAGATCTTGTGACAAATATGTCTTTAATAAAGCATCCTTACTATGCGGGGGTGAAGGCGAGAAGAGGTATCGAATTTTGATCGAATTCTTACAGAATTCGATTGATTACACAGATTAGGTAAAGCGATTACACAGATTAAAGCAAAAGACACATGGATTTGGTAAAGCGTAATCATTTTTCGATAGGGGGAAATATGAAAGTAGGGAATATTGAGATAAAGGTGGACGAAATAGACCGGGACTCCTATCCTAAAACACAGAAACGACTTGATAACCTCACTAAGCCTGTCGGAAGCCTCGGCAGGCTTGAAGAACTGGCAAGGGAAATCGTTGCTATTACGCGCAAGGACAAACCTTCAATGAAGAATAAAGTAATCTTTACCCTGGCCGGAGACCATGGCATCTGCGAAGAAGGTGTTTCCGCTTTTCCGAAGGAAGTTACCCCGCAGATGGTAATGAACTTCATTCATGGAGGAGCTGCCATTAATGTGCTTGCAAAACATGTAGGCGCGAAAGTGGTCGTAGTAGATATGGGCGTCGCCTCTGACATAAAAGATGCGCCCGGCTTGGTTGTCAGAAAAGTCGCCTATGGAACAAAAAATTTTGCTAAAGGACCCGCGATGACGAGAGCTGAAGCGGAGCAATCGGTTGAAACGGGTATCCGGCTTGTTGCCGGCCTTGATGAAGTTGATATTCTCGGTACCGGGGATATGGGAATAGGCAATACTACGCCCTCAGCCGCTATAACCGCTGTTGTAACGGGAAAAAGCGTGGAAGAAGTGACAGGCAGAGGCACAGGGATTGACGACATAGGCCTGCAGAAAAAAATAGCAGCCATTAAAAAAGGCATTGAAGTTAACAAACCAAACCCTAAGGACGGGCTGGATCTGCTGGCAAAAATAGGCGGGTTTGAAATAGGCGGGCTTGCGGGAGTTATTATCGGCGCGGCAAGCAGAAGGAAGCCCGTAGTAATAGACGGCTTTATCTCCGCGGCTGCTGCAATTATTGCCGTCAACATAGAGCCGAAGGTCAGAGGTTATATAATTCCTTCGCATATGTCGGTTGAAGGCGGGCATAAACATGCTCTTGCGTATCTAAATAAAAAAGCGATAATTGATTTTGATATGCGCCTCGGAGAGGGTACCGGCGCGGCGCTCACAATGAATATAATAGAGGCAGCCTGCAAGATATTAAATGAAATGGCTACCTTTGATTCGGCAGGAGTATCAAATAAAGACTAATCGTTCATAATGTTCATAAAGGTTTATAACGTAAAGATAAAAGTATAACGGCTGTTTCCCGTTATAAAAGTTAAGAAAGTTAAAAACTTTATAAACCAATTTACAGATTTGCAGCAGGAGATTAAGATGGAGAAAAAATTCATTTTAGTGACCGGCGGGGCGAGAAGCGGAAAATCAGGCTTTTCGGAAGAACTCGGAAAAAACTCGGGCGTAGCCTTGTTTACATTGCCACCATGGAAGGGCGTGACCGCGAGATGAAAGAGCGGATAAAAAAGCACAGGAGCTCGCGAGGCGGGGAGTGGAAGACTTTTGAGGTTCCGCTTCAAGTTCTTTCGGTCCTAAAAGAGCAGGACAAGCAGGGAAAGACGATACTTATTGACTGTCTTACTCTTTTTGTAAGCAATCTAATGCTGAAAGAGTATTCAGAAAAGAAAATAGAGAGCATTATCAGGGAACTTGCGCTTTTGGCCAAAAAGGCGAAGGCCTCAGTTGTTATAGTTACAAATGAAGTAGGAATGGGGTTGGTCCCGCCTTATAAAATGGGCAGAAAGTTTAGGGATCTCCAGGGAAGAGCGAATAAAATAGCGGCAGAAGCAGCAGACGAAGTTTATTTTATGGTGGCGGGAATTCCTCTTAAAATTAAATAATAAGATAATTTTTGGAGTAAACTAACGGATTAGGAGCAAGTATGCTAAAAAGGTTTTTATTGGCAGTTCAGTTCCTGACAAAGATTCCAGTTATTGTTGCGGGGAAAGCGGAAGACGCCGATATAGCCGGCTCCCTTGTCTATTATCCTGCCGTCGGGTTGCTGCTCGCAGGGCTGGTTTCCGGAGTTTACGCAGGTTTTAGTTTTATTTTTCCCGCACCTCTCTCAGGTCTACTTGCGTTAATATTTTTTGTGTATCTGACCGGAGCGCTTCATCTGGACGGGTTTGTTGACACCGTTGACGGATTTTACGGGAACAGAAGAAAGGAAGATATTTTTGTCATAATGAAAGACAGCAGGATAGGCGCAATGGGCGCGGTCTGGCTTGGCTTGCTGTTGATCCTGAAAGCCTGGCTATTTATCAGCCTGGGACAAGAACTCGTTCCTGCGCTTATTCTTGCGGCGGTTTTAAGCCGGGCAGCCATAGTGCTTGAGATGCGGCTCGCTCCGGCAGCGAAAAAGAACAGTCTTGCCTCGGTATTTTGCGATAAGTTAACATTAATGCAGACGGCAGCCGCCCTGCTTTTTGCGCTTATTGTGTCTCTCTTCTGCGGCATTAAAGGGATAATGCTGTTTGCGTGGACAGTTCTGGCCGCAGTCGCTCTGGTAAAATACTTTAAGAGCCGGATCGGCGGTTTGACCGGGGATACGGTAGGATTCTCGGCGGAGTTTTTGGAAATATCAGTGTTAGTACTGTGGTCGGTAAAGACATAAATCATTGACGATTTACAATTTACGATTGACAATTTGATGTAGCGCTTCGCGCAATATAATATAACGGCGGAGCCACCTAAAATCGTTAATAGCTAAGTCGTCAATCAAAAATGGGGGGTTCAAATGAAGAAGTTTATAGGATTGGTTTTTCTTCTCGCAGCAGTTTTGTCTGCCGAGGAAATAATGCAGCAGATGAAAGAGCCCGTAAGGAGCGACAAGGTCTTCATGCTTGACGAAATTGTCGTGACCGGAACCAGGGTTGAAAAAACTCTTAGAGAATCTCCGGGAAGCCTTGAGCTGGTTGAGGGCGCAAAGCTGGCTGACGGAGTAGCCAAGAACGCAGGCGAAGCCCTGCCTTCTCTTCCGGGCGTTGACCTGGGAAGGAACGGAACCCTCGGGCAGACTCAGAACCTGCTGGTAAGAGGAGTATCCTCAGAAGGCACGCTTATATTGCTGGACGGAGTTCCGCTTAACGGCAGTTATTCCGGGTTGGTTGATTTCTCCACCCTTCCGCTGGACAACCTTGAAAGAATAGAGATTCTTAAAGGCCCGGCATCCAGTCTCTACGGGGCAAACGCGTTCGGCGGCGTCATTAATGTAATTACGAAGAAGCCTGCTGATGAGGCGATAATACTGTACGCGGAGGGTGGTTCATACGATTATTTTAACGGAGGCTTATCCGTATCTCTTCCCGTCGGACCCATTAAGAACAGATTCTCCTTCAGCGAGAGCCGGTCTACCGGATATATGCCGGATACTAATTTCGATATATTTTCGCTCGCCAACTATTCGTCAGTCAAGACCATCCTTGGAGTATACGACTTTTTATTTGGCTATACGAAGAAAGATTACGGTGCAAGCAACTTTTATTCAAACCTTTATCCGAACGAGGCCGAAGAGACCGACACGAGGTTCTTTAATATCGGCGGCCTGACGGAGGCAGGAGACCTCGAGGTACGTCCGAGCCTCTTCCTGCGCCGCCATTGGGATAAATTCCGCCTCGATCGTAACCGTCCCGGGTGGCAGACTAACTACTCCACGGTCTATAGTTCGTAACTATAGACC
>JBAXDA010000005.1:0-17964 GCA_037141215.1 Candidatus Firestoneibacteriota bacterium
CCACCACTGACGAGTCGGACCGACATTTACCGCGCCCCAGAGCGTTTTCTCCCCGGCAAGAAGATCCAGAGTATCCTTCTTTTCCATAAGCCAGGGTTTCATGCGGAAAATATGAGGGCCTATCCTTTTTGGCATATGCCTGACAGTCCTCACTTCAAAGTTCTCAGGACCAATCTTATCATTACCGGAAAAAAGCCCGGCAGAGGAAACTTTTGCCGAGTTGAGGTCTTTCAAAGGATACACCGAAAAGGTGAGAGGGATATACTCTCCGGGACTGCCAAAGGACACGCATTTCAGTCCGTCCTTTTCAGTGGGCACCGAGTTATGGTATATCGGCTCGGAATAATTCCGGGAGAAAAGGATATAGCCCCTTTCCTTCTCTACTGAGGTTGCCGCTCTTATTGCGTCTTTCTCTTCCCTGACATCCTCGGCAAATCTACCGGTCTTTATTATTATCCTTATTGTTGTATCCCGGGCTTTCCTTTTCTTATCTATATCTGCTTGGGTTACGGAAGCAGAGTAGGAAAAACCGGCCAATGCAAGCAAAAGCGACAAGATAAGGATTTTTTTCATTTTTTCTCCTGTTGAAAAGGCGCTATTTTCAATTTATCGGCGTCTATAAGAACTTTCTGCTCGGAATATAGTTCGGCTTCAATTATACGGGAATTTTTCCTCCAGCAAGCTTCCTTAAACGAGTCCCCGGACCTTACCATCTGTCCCTCATATTCCTCGTCTTCCGCGTATTTCTTAAGCTCCCCGACCCAGAGCGGATTAGGAGCCCCGCCGTCAAGGCTGGCGTATATTCCAAAGATAGTATTACCCCCGGAAGCTATGCCCGCAGAGATATAATACATAATCTTATCCTGCGGCCCGAGACTGTACTGTTTTATTTCCTTATCTGCCGTATTCAACAGAAAGAGCCGTCCTCTTTTTATGAAGAAAACTTTCGAAAATGCGGCGTCCGCAGTCACGCTCTTAATAAAATCTTCTTCCGTACCGTCATAAAGAACCGTAGTCTTCCCCGTCGTATTATCTTTAAGTTCAATTTTAGATTCGCTCGCAATAAGCGTTTTACTTTCATTGACATTCTCCTTCGCAGCTGCCGGAAGCGCCAAAACAACAGAGAGCGCAATAAATAGAGACAAATACTTTATCATTCCTATGCTCCTATTGGAACTGCCCTACTTTAAGAATTTCTTCACGAAGGAGAGAATCTTCACAAGCTCTTCCTTATATACCGGGCCGCAGTGGGTCCTATACGGCACTTCTATACCTCCCTGACATCGGCAAAATAACAGCCGTAGGATTAGGGAATGCTTTCAGACTGCCACATTATTTGTATTGTCGGGATTTTGGTGGTTGTGGCCATCTTTTTCCTTAATGTAACAAAAGACTCAAGAAGATTTTACTCCCATTGAGCCCTTTCTTTCAATGATATTCTGGACTTACAAATCTAAGCAGGCGCCCTCTCCGCCCTCAGCCGTTTAGAGAAGTCTAATTGAATAATAATTCCCTTTATGATATATTTAGACAATATCACTGTTTCGGAGGATAAATGAAAAAATATAAGATTAGTTTTGTCGGCGCAAGTTATCTGTTCTGCCACAGAGTATTCAAGGACTTGACAAAGATTGAAGAATTAAGGGACGCTACGGTGGTGATCCACGACCTTGCCGAAGAACCTATACGCATTGTTACCGGGGTCTGCAAGATAATGAATCGCATCGCGGGAACGAACATCAAAGTTGTAGGCACAACCAGCAGGAAAGAGGCCTTGAAAGACGCCGACTTTGTAATGATCTGCATAAATGTAGGCGGCGCCGGCGCGGACATGGAAGTCCAGAAGGTCTGCAGAAAGTACGGCGTGACTTACCCGGCCGGAGACACCATCGGCCCGTCAGCCATGGTCCGGTCCATGAGAAATATTGAAGCGCTCCTTTCCATCGCAAAGGATATGGAACGCCTCTGCCCGGATGCCTGGATGATAAACTTCACAAACCCGATGAGCCAGCTGACGCTCGCGGTGAACAAATACTCAAAGATAAAGTGCGTAGGCCTCTGCCACGAGATAGGCAAGGTGGAAGACCTTGCGGCAAGGATGTACGGGGCGGAAATGAAGAATGTCAGTATAGTGGCCGCCGGAGTTAACCATTTTACCTGGGTGCTGGAAGTTTGGGCTAACGGGCAGAACAAAACAAAGACTTTTCACGATGATTTCGTAAAATTCGTGGATAAACCAAGAAAAGGCAGCAGAACGAGCAGGGACTGGGTGGAGCAGGAAAAACTTTCCGAGTCGTGGAAAATCAGCCGCGTCCTCTTTGACCGCTATGGGCTTCTTCCGGTCGGGGGCGACAGGCACAGTTCCGAGTTCTTCCCCTATTACTTTGATAAACGCACCGGTAACGGAAAACTTTTCGGAATGAAAGAAATTGATTTCCCAGCAAGAGATAAGGGCAGGGCAGAGAACAAAGCGCGGCTTGAAAGCTGGATTGCCGGAAAGGAAGATCCGTGGGATATGGACAAACCCTCCGGCGAAGAA
Organism: Candidatus Firestoneibacteriota bacterium; assembly: GCA_037141215.1. GTDB lineage: Bacteria > Oederibacteriota > D2-FULL-39-29 > D2-FULL-39-29 > CAIOVX01 > JBAXDA01. The sequence continues at coordinate 2,540 of JBAXDA010000005.1, forward strand.
GCTCACCATATAATCACTTCTGTTATAAGGAACACCTGCCAGGTAAATCCTGCGGTAAACATCCTGAATAACGGCTGTATGAGCAACATTCCGGATGACCATTGTGTGGAAGCGCCGGCAGTTGTAGGACAGTACGGGATAAAACCCGTCAGCCTTGGCAAGCTTCCGGAAAACATTGCGGCCCTCATCGGCAGGATGGGTTCCATCTACAAATACACGGTGGAATCTGCGGTAACCGGGGACAGGCAGCTCGCTATGAAAGCGCTGGTCCTGGATCCCCTGCTAAGAGAGTACGAGAATGCGGACAAACTGCTCGAGGAACTGCTTAAAGCTCAAAAGAAATATCTTCCGAAATTCTTTTAGCCCGGAGTGTATAATACTCTATGTGGGAGTGAAGCCGTTTCAATAAAAACAAAGGAACAAGCCCTCCGATAATAACAGAGGACCTGTTCCCATGAACTGATTCTTTGTTGTTTAGCAGACTGTTAGAACTTCATCCCTATAGACATTTTGTGAACCAAGCCCATATCGCCAAAAGGCACCAGCGCGTAATCCAGAGTGTAGGTGGTCCAATTGAAACCCAGGCCAAAGGTGAAGCCCTTAAACCCGCTCACTTCGTTTATACTGTTATACCCCGCTCTCGGTACTACCGACATATCCGCCGCCAACACATATAGATATTCCGCGCCGATTCCAAAACCAATGGCTCCATCCGCAGGAAACTCTCCGTCCGCTTCAACCATCAGGTTTGCCATCGGGCTGTAAGCCGCTCCAGCCCTTAAATACACGGGCAGACCTACCGTATCGTTTACAAACTTCATCCCGGTTCCGAGATTGTAAGCCGCAACTCCAAGCTTTACTCCCGATACAGTGTATTGCAAACCCAAATCCGCCGCAAAAGCCGTTGCCGTTCTCTTTATGACAGAGGACACATATTTTACATTGATTCCCGCGTTTATTCCGCTAAAGTTCAACGCATAAGCAACATTTATCGCCAAGTCATAAGGCGTAAACCCTGCGAGCTCCGTACCCAGATTGTCCATCTCGGTTATGCTTCCGTAATTTACATACTGCACCCCGATTCCAATGGTTCCGACTCCCGGGAACTCTTTTGCACAGGTCAGATAATCATAAAATACATCCCCCGCGTAAAGCGAGTGCATAAGAGAAAGCTGGTTTCCTTTTATCCCTGCAAGTCCTGCCGGGTTCCAAATTATGCTTGTGGAATCATTCACGCCCGCAACAACGGCATCGCCCATTGCCGCGGCTTTTCCCCCCATTCCAAGTTTTAAAAACTGCCCCGCGGTAGTCCCTGCGTCATTCTTATTTAGCAAAGCCGCGCAAGGCGAGATCAAGGCGCAAACTATAATCAAACTGAGTAATTTTCTCATTTTCATCCTCCTTAGCGCTCTACTGCGAGTTTAATGATTTTTCTGTTCGTTCCGTCGTTGATTAATACAAGGTACACTCCGGGACCCACCAAACTCCCGCTTGCGGCTTTACCGTCCCAGGTCGCAAGACCGGCGCTATTCGCGAGTACTTCTGCCACTTTCTCTCCGCGAAGGGTATGTATTGAAACTTTTGCCGCCGAGGTAAGGTTGATGAAGTTAACCAGTGTATGTACCCCGCCGAGGAATGGATTGGGGTAAGCTTTCGCGCTATCAAGCGTTGCAGCTGCTACCACCTGCATTATCCGGTAGATCGAGAAATGCGTGATTTTTGCGCTCACGGTCCCTGTTATCGGGTCAACCGTGGAAACAAGAGGTATCCACTTTCCGCTTGTCGTGTTGTAATAGCAAAGCACCAGTTGACTTGCGGTTAAACCGGTTATATCACCGGGAAGGTAGCCTATTGTAAGTGTAACCGGCTTGTTTAACGCGAGTGTAGCATCCGATAAAGTGATTTCCACGCCTACAGTCGTCCCGGTAAAGCCCGTCTGACCTGCAGGAACTCCCGGAAGCGTCGGGTTTGGGTTCAAGGTAATAGTTACATTCGTGGAAAAAGTATTTGCCGCTATCGTAAGCGTTGTTATATTTCCGCCTGAAGAGGTAGCAGTAACAGAAGAATCCGAGCCTGCCGTGATATTTGTACTTGTAGAGGACACTGCATCGCTTATACGCTGAGCAAAAATCTTATTATCGACCCCATTTCTATAATCAGTCCAGGCAATAATCGCCCCGCTCGAACCGTCACTTGCAATGGACGGTAAAGTCTGATCCTGAACAGCAGTGCAAATAGCGGTCCCGTTTATGGCCCACCCTGAGTGGATACTTCCATTTTCGTCTATCCGCTGCGCATAAATATCATTATCGGTTCCATTCCTAGAATCCTGCCAGGTAATAATTATCCCGCCCACTCCGTCGCCCGTCAATACAGCATTGTCTTTGGCGCCTGAAGCAGTGCAAATTACCGTCCCGTTCGCTGTCCAGCCTGAATGCACGCTTCCATTAGCGTCTACTCTCTGGGCATAAATATCATTCACACTCCCGCCTCTCATATCCTGCCAAGCAAAAAACGCTCCGCCGGATCCGTCACTCATCAGGGTTGCTAATGGAGTGTATCCGGAACTTGCATTCAGAACCGCAAGGTATTGATTGCCTGCAGCATTACAAATTGCCAAGCCATTTGCTGCCCATTGCACCACTCCTGACGATCCTACCCTCTGAGCGTATATGTCGCCAATGGTATCAGTCACATCATCCCTAAAATCAGCCCAGGAAATAATAGCTCCACCCGAACCGTCGTTTTTTATGACCGGAAAGTACTGGTCTCCGGCAGCAGTGCAGATCGCCGTTCCGGTATTTCCATTCCATTGCGGGGTACCCGCCCCGTCTATACGCTGAGCATAAATGTCATCGTTGCCTCCCCTTCTCTCACTCCAGGCAATTATCGCTCCGCCTGCGCCATCACTTGCGATGGTCGGAGTACCCTGTGTGTCGCCCCCAGAGCAGATCTGAATCCCGTTTGTTGTCCAGCCAGAATGCATGCTTCCGTTCGCATCTACTCGCTGGGCATATATGAAAGCTCCGCTCCTGGCGTCATGCCACGCAATAAAGGCTCCGCCGGCTCCGTCACTTGTTACGCAGGGTGTTGCTTGGTCCCATCCATTAGTGCAGATTGCCACGCCATTCGCTGTCCACCCTGAGTGGATGTTGCCATCTGCATCTATTCGCTGGGCATAAATGTCGCCGCTTGCAGCCCGGTAACTTTGCCAGACAATAAAAGCCCCGCCTGCGCCATCACTTGCGATGGAGAGTGCAATTTGCGCGGTGCTTAGGCTAGATGCTTCAGCAGTAGAAATTGTCACGCCCGTTGCAGCCCATTTTGAAGCGCCGCTTGCATCTATTCTCTGCGCATAAATCGTATATGCACTGCCGTCCCTTAAGTCCTGCCACGCGATAATTACTCCGCCCGCGCCGTCGCTCATAGTAACCGGTGTGTCCCGCGACCCGGCAACAGTACAGACTGCCGCGCCATTACTTGCCCATTTAACCCCGGAGTAAGCATAATTGCCGGCTCCAATGAGCAGACACAACCCCAAAAACAATATCCTTTTATTCATCTTGCCTCCTAATGTTGCATATCCCGAAGACTATTGTTATTTATATCATATATTATGCGCCAATGATAATAGTGTATAAGTTTGTCTTGACGCATTGAAAACGCTGGTCCAATATACCCTGCTACAAAATTCTTTTAGCCCCGGTCGCGTTATACTCTGCGTTGAGTGACACGGTTCTCGGCCAAAAGTTTCCTCAACAGAAATTATTTAATGAGGACATCTGTCCCTTTTTGTCCTTGCCCTTACCGTTTAGAACTTCATCCCTATAGACATTTTGTGAACCAAGCCCATATCGCCAAAAGGCACCAGCGCGTAATCCAGGGTGGAGGTGGTCCAGTTGAAACCCATCCAAAGGTAAAGCCCTTAAACCCGCTTGCATTATTTTATCTTCTTCTTTTGTCCGGCAGGAGGCAAGAAGTTTTCTCCCGTAATAATACTTTTCCCGGTTTTTCCTTCCAATTGCAGCCTGGCGTGCTTTGCAATCTTACCGCCCTTTTTGGCTGCATGGGTATTCTCAACCAGCCCTTCTGCTTGAACGGTTTCAGCAATCTGCCTCGTGGAAAGTTCGGCCAACGCCGTAAATATCAGCTCCGCCTCGCTCATATGATCTCTGAGGTTCTGTGTTTTCAGCTTCTTCATTTCTTTATGTTTTTTTACCGTTACATCGGACCATTCCTTATGGATAATGTTTGTGAGAAAAGCATATTCTTCTTCCTTAGTAATTTTATGGCCTTTCCAATAATCGGTCAACTTATTCCGCGTCTCCTGCCCCATCATCCTCTGCTGAATCCACTTTTCACTTCTTCCCAGCTGCTGCCAATACACGCGGGCACGATCGAGTGAAAGTGCCGGATCCCCCATATCCTGAAGCCGCTCATAGCCCACCTTTGCAAGCCATTGCTTAAAAGGTTCGGCTTTTGGGGAGGGTATTGACTGGATAATTCTAAACATTGTTTCGGTATCGGCTATGTCTGTTACTCTCATTTTTCCATCCGCAGCAACCATTTTCAAACCGTTACATTTTGTAACGGTTTCACCGGAACCTTCATCTAATAACCTTTTTTTCAATACACGCCAATAAACGGCCGGATTATTGCTTTCAGACAGCACCCCGACCACATCCACTACAGAAAAATACCACTTTTCTTTCTGCTTATCCCAATACCTTCTAATTTTCGTTCCTTCAAATTGAATAAGATTCTTATCGCTCTGCATAATACCTCCGGATAGTGACAGCGTTTTTATACTCTTCAAACACAGCCAAGACGCAAGCTGTCATCTTAATCTCTTTTCTTTGCAGAATGGTGGAGAACTGCCCCTCATTCTGTTTGCTCTTTTGCCAATCACGGATGCGGGATTATCGAAGTAACCGTAAGCTCCTGCCGGTGAGGGCCATAAAAGAAGAATATCCTGTATGCTCCCGGCGTATTATTTTCCGCATAGGCCTCATATATTTTCTCTTTACCGGGTCCTTTAAGCGAAGTGAACTCGTGTGTATTAAGGCTTGGATGGCGCGGATTTTCAGAGAGGTATTTGAGCGCCTTGAGACCGCCTTAAACCGCTTCTTCAGGTAAGTGCCGTGCTTTATTCTGGAGAGGTCAGCTTCGGCGCTTTCAGTAAATAATAGAACGAATCTCATAGTTTTTTCAGGAAAGAATCGAGATTTTTTACCTTCCTTACCTTTCCGATCTTTGCCTCTTCAAGCCCTTTGCGTATCTTGTTGAGCGAGTCAGCATCCCTGTAAATCCAGGCTTCCTTGCTCGGGATGGAGACAGAAGGCCGCAGAAGTATATCTCCGTTCTTACAGATTAATACCCGGTACAGGTCTATCTTCATGCCCGGGTTAAGCTGTTTTACCAGCCTTTCCCCAAGAGTAACCCTGAACTTTGAGTCAACGGTTTTGGTGTCGTATACCGTGAATTTTTCGTTGACCTCTACCGTATCCCTACTTTGATTGTATGGTTTCATATTCACCTCTTGCTGTATTATACAGCCATATCTATAGGTGGTCAAGTGGGAAAGTGGGATTACTGCAAAAAGCAGGCTCTTAGCCTAAACCCTAAACACACTGAAGCATGTATTGGCAGTTGAGGACAGCACTCATATTCAATCTCTTTACTATTTTCCACCAACAACCGATTCCAGATTCCTAATTATTTGCTAATAGGCGGCTGCTGTACCGGCTCATTATTTTTTAGGCAGCCTGATTGCCGCCATCTCATTGCTGTTGCGGACCAGGAAGATATCGCCGGCCAGCGCAGGATGATTCCATATCCTTCCTTTGATGGCGGGGAACTTTGCAAGTTCTTTCAGGCCCTGCGGAGCCGCTTCCACAAGGACAAGCTCGCCGGCCTCTGAAGCCACCAGCAGCAGGCCGCTCTCTGCAATGAGAATTAACTGCCCGCCATAATTCCCGCCTTTCCATTTGCGCGTGCCGTCCTTCACATCCACACAAACGAGAGAAACTCCATTGTAGCCGTAAGCATAGCCTTTTGCTAAGGCGTAGTCGTTGAAGTTTGGTTTTACCGCGGAAGAGACCCAGCCTTCCTTGACCTTCCAGTTCTTTCCTTTCTCTGCTGACACATCTATGCGCCGCGCCTCCTGCAAATTGACGCTGAGCAAAATACCGCCGTCGCCTGTCAGCAAAGGCTGGAGAACGCGGTCTTCACACTTCCAGGGATAGGTCCAGAGCACTTTCCCGTCCAAGGGATTGAAGCTCACCGCCCCGGGCTCGCTAAGAAGCAGTATCTGCGGAACACCGCTAATTGTAACAAGGTGAGGAGATGAATAACATTTGCCGCCTTCGGGGCCGAACCATTTTGGTTTACCGGAGGCAAGGTCATACGCCGCCATCTTTCCCGCGGCCGCGACATACACCATATTTCCGTAGATCAGCGGGGAACTGGAGAAACCCCAGGTCAAGGCTTTTACATCCGCATCTTTGGAAACATCACGGCTCCAGACAAGCGTTCCCTTTACTGCATCAAGCACATTTAGAATTCCTGTGCCGCCAAAAGTGTAAACGCGCCCCTTGTACAGAGCAGGCGTTCCTCTCGGCCCCGCGCCCACATGCGAGTCCCAGAACCTGGCTTTGTTTGTGTGCATCCATACGGGTTTTCCGGTATCAAGGCTATAGCAGGTAACCGCTTCGTTCTCTCCCCTCTGTTCCTGGGTATAAATCAGCCCGCCGCCTGCGGCTATGGACGAACAGGCAGGGCCCACCTGCCTCTTCCAGAGCAAAACGGGAGGTGTTGCCTTCCAGTCAGCTGAGATTTTTATACCGCCAGCGACTCCATCCCGGTCTTTACCGCGGAAGCCCGGCCACTCTCCCGTATCTTTTGTTTTAACCGCAGCTCCCATGCTTTCATTTCCGGATACATCCAATAACTTTTGCTCGGCAGTCGTTGACCAGCGCCAGGCAATTTCCTGGCGGAAAGCTCCGGTTAAACCCTCGGTCTTAATGAAAAGGAAAACTCCTGCCGCGAGCAGTATCGCTCCCGCAATTACCGCGCGCCTATTTGCATCAGGGAGGTTTCTGGTTATTGCGGCGGATACGACAAGCGCCAGGCTCATTACAGGAAACGAGTACATAATCAGCATAAGGCCCATAAAAGAAGTCGAAATTGAAATATCCACAAAAAGCGCCGTAACGAGCAGTGAAATTATACTCAGCAGTATCGCGCCGACACGGTCAATAATCTGGGCTTTGCTCCAGAAGAGCCACCAGAGCGCCACGGCAATGCCTCCTAAAACTCCTCCCGCAACCGAGGCCATCGTTACTTCATCCACCGGCGCTATAAGAGGAAGGATGAGCCACATAAACCACTGAATGACTACAATTACAACGCCGGGCAGGATCCTGAGTGTTTTTTTCTCTACTGCTTTTCCGTCTGAATTCATTTTCCCTCCTTTAATATATTTTTGAATAAGAGAGCGTTTTAATTATTTGCAAATTGCTGATGGGCGGCGTTCCCTCATTTATTCGTCCGAACCACCAGATCATCAACCCAGAACGATTGCTCTATGGGAGAGCCGTCCCCGATATACGGCAGGATAAGGAACTGATTGAACTTCATATCCGGAAATTGGCCGGTCCTGAGCATTACCTTGTCATTATTTATAATCAACTTACCGTCATACCAGTATTTCGCCGCTCCGTCCGCAACTCCCTTCCCATTCACAATGCTGTTAAGTTTGAAATAGACTTCTATGTGATGCCAGTCGCCCTTGTAATAAGGCCCGGGCTCGTCCGAAAAATATTTTTTGTCAGCATCCCAGGTCTTCCCGTTTGCATACCTTTTTCCCGCCTTGTAGCAGTCCAATTTACCCGTTCCGTCGGAATTCCCATTGCCTCCCGCTACTGCCCTGTTCTCCGTTTTCTTCGTCAGGTCTTCCTTTAACCTGCTCACATCAATATTCTGTCCATCCTGGATGGAAAGCCTCGGAGTCCCCTCGGTATCTTCTATATATGTGGTCAGATGTGTCCAGGCAGGCCCGCAGTATTTATCGTTCTTGTTTGTAGTGAAATGGAACATGTGCGGGTGGTACGGCTTGTTTGAACCTGTCCAGTTAGCGCTGAATTTTATCCAAAAACTCACATATACCGAATCACTTTCTTTAAATAGATGCCTGGCGGGAGTCCCTCCGGCGGGAATTCTTGCTCCCTTTAGGAACTTGAACTCGAGAGAGGAAACGCTCCCCGGGATATGCTCTGTTTTAGAGAGCCCAGCGCCTTTAGTATCATACCAGCCCCTTCCGGCAAAGTCCGCATCCTCAAATTTCTCCTCAAAAAGCAGTTCTCCAAACCCTGCTACGGGTAAAGAAAAGAGCAAGGCCACAATCAATTTATTTATTTCCATTTTCCCTCTATTTCACATGTGAAATAGGCGTCTATCAGCCACTTTATAAACTTTTATAAACCTTATGAACTTTATGAACGATCCCTGCCTTCAGTGCAATCATTTGCTAATCTGCGTGGTCGCCTTATCTAATCCGTCTAATTAACCGCCGTAGGCGATTCATCAAATCGTCAATCGTCAATAGCCAACTCGTCAATATCTTCACTTGAGGTCTTCAATCGCTCTTGCCGCCAGCAATCTCATCTGATCAAGCTGGGAACCCTTAAAGTCCTTCCTATGCTCTGACATAAAATCCACCCCGGTAGCGTCGCCGGTTCCTTTGGGGAATTTTATGGCCTCGCCGCCTCTTAATATCGTTTCCGCGTTCCGGAGCGCTGACATATTACTGCCCTTATAATTCTTGATGGCCTGCTCCAGAGTCCAAAGATAGTTATAATCGTAAACGCCTTCCCTTATCTGTTCCCACTCAACAGTATCAACAACAGAACCGTCACGCTTCAGAACTGCGCAGGATGCGGAAGCATAGGGTGATGTAGGATTACCGTAACCCGCAGCTCCCCACCAGAACTGCGAGTTGCCGAGCGCGTTGTTCTGTTTCACAAGCACACCGAAAGCATAACGGGTCGCGCCGCAGTTGTACAGAAGCAGAGGCATTTTCAACTCATTCGCCGTTTCTATTATTACATCGCAGGGCTTATAAAGGGCGTGGGTAGTTGTCAGGTAGCTCTCCGGCATTATTGCGGCGTACTGAGCCTTCTTGTAGCCATAACCGCCGGTCCAGGAAACGCTCGATTTTGTGTTCATCTCTTTAAGTATGCTGCAGTAATTCTGCACATCCTTGTAGGTCCTGTAGGTCCGGCTGCGGTCATCCTCATATTCGCGCGGTTCGTCCAGCATCCAGATAATCTCAGGCCAGCCGCCCGCCTTCGCCTTTTCATTGATCTGCGAAAGCAAACTCTTATAGAGCTTCTTGTGCCTGGGGCTCCATAATTCTTCGCCCGACTCTTTTGCTATCTGGAAGTATATGTTGTTATCGAACATCCATTTCGTGAAGCCATGTTTTTTTATTAGAGGAGCAACTCTGTCGGCAGTAGAAAAATTAACAATCAGGTCATCCCCATTAATCTTGTATGATACAGGGACTTTGGAGTCAAAACAGTTCATCCCGTGGTTTTTTAGGTTTACCATATGTTGTTCAAGGATATCGTTCTCAGGATAGCCGTTGTAATACCACATCCACCAGGTATGCAGTTTTGTCTGCTCAGCAAAGTTGAAAGGGAATACCTCTAAAGATACCGGAACGACGGTACTGGCCTTGCCGGGGACAACGACCGTGAATTCGCCTTTATAAATACCGCTCTTTGCATCCACGGGAATTTGCGCTGTCAGCCAGAACGCCCTGGTAAGCCCTTCGGGTATCTCACACGGACCCTTTGCCAGATATCTGCCTTGTAGTATCTGCTTTTCGCCTACGGGCTTGTATTCATATTGGATATGAGAAGGTACTATATTTTCCTTTGCAATCGTGCCGCCTTCACCAACCAGGTCAGAGGCCGTAACCTCCACGCCGGCAAGATCTTCATTGGCGATAAGGCAGAACACCAACGGGAGGAACTGCCCCTTTACTCCTGAGCCGCTAAGCTCTTTCAAGGCATCATCCTTCGAAGGCTTGCTGTTAGGATAGATATTGTCGCTGCAGGACTTAGAGAAGAGCGCATAGCCTTTCTGCTTTTCGTCCGCAGAGAGCTCGTAAATATTTTTTTCTATATAGGGCACTTCTTTGAAGACATCTATTTTCTTCCGTATCTTTATGGTCGAAATAATATCTTTGAAGTCCTTGTGATCTACCTGGAACATTTTCCAGTTCTTATCATCATTACTATTCTCCGCCGCTGAAAGAAATAGCGGAGCACACAACACAATCAATGCCGCAACAAGCAATCTTTTAATCATTCTTCCTCCTGAACTAATGGACTATGGTTTCATCGGTTAAATTTTGCCGGTTATTATCTCCATATGCATCTGAAATCAGTCATTACCTCAATGCCCCAGTCCGGGCGTACCGTCAACCCCATTCGCACGGCTTGTCCGCCTATAATAATTCTCGGGCGCGAACGCGCAGGGAGATTTTTCAGGTTTCTTGCAAGCTCCCTGACACTTTCCAGCTGAGGAACAAGCGAGACCGAAACTCCCACTATTTCCGGTTTCAGCTCAATTACCAGTTTCTCGACTTCACCAGCAGGAAGGCCGGGGATGACCACATACGATGGGATATTTTTTGCGACAAGAAATATTTCTATGATGCGAAGACCCAGCGTGTGGTAATTGCCGTCAGCGAGGACCAGCAGTACTTTAGGCTTTAGGGAATTTCTGAGGGATCCGGCTTTCGCGCTCTTGCTAAGAAGCACATCTATAAGCTCCGAGCAGTGAGCGGTAACCTTGTGTTCCTGCGCAATGCTTGCCCGTCCGGCCGCCCACATCTCGCCAATCTCGTAAAGCAGCGGCTGTACCATTCCTATCGCGATATCTTCCGGTTTAATGCCAATTTCGAGCCCTTCTTTTATAATTGCCTCGACTTTAACAGTCGAGGTTACGGAAACTTCTTTCTTCAGTTTGCGGAAGTAGTCAATGACCAAGTGTATCTTCTTAAGACGATTTTTGTCCAGCAAACCATCTTCTTTCTCGCATTTTTCGCAAAGGCCGTGCGTGATTGTGTAATTCTCATAGGGTTCCTTTTCCCCCATGTACCGCTGGCAGACAGAACACCACCGTATCATAAGCCCGTATCCTTAGCCGCGACAACTCCGGCTTTAATGAATCTTGAGATTACTTCGGCATCAACCGCGCAAAACTCTTTGCGGAAGATTCTGTCAAGCAGTTCAAGGTGTTCAACAAGGTCTTTCACGGGCACGTTCACCCTGACGAGTATCTTCGTAAGCCAGGTAATATATCCCGTGAAGGCAGAGAGACTGTCAGCTGCGACAGCTTCGGCAAGGACCTGTACCGTGTGCTCCGCGTCGGAAACAGACTTAGCGTACCCTGCGGGGGAGTATTTCTTCAGGAGTTCCGGGCGTCTTTTGAATTGTTCGTCCACTGACGCTTTCGCGAGCGCCGGTCCCTTCGTTTTCATAGAGGCGGCAAGAGCGGCGAGTTCTTCTATTGTCATGCTTGCTACCCTCCCTTTCAAGGAGATTGTCAGAGATAACATCTTAATCAATACCCGCTATATCAAAGCCGGCTGTTCTGTTTGTTGAGTTGTGTCAACCCATTCCTGAAATAAGTATATCATTTGCTTAAAAGCGATTTAACTTAAGGCTGCCTTCTTGCTTGAAGGACAACTGTCCCTCATTTATATATCACTTTTGGCATTTTAATATTGTACTTCTTGTTATTCCGTATTTCCCTCAACTCGTTCTCTGTGCTGCTGCCCTTAAAATAAAAGATCAGGCCAAAATTGGTTAAGGTCTGCCGGAAACCAAGACTGCTATCAGTGGACTCTATAGCGGCGGAAAGCGACATAAAGTCAAAAGCATTCCACCTGACGGCAAAGTTTAGATACGGCATGGTGATTAGACCGCCCGGTTTCCACTGCAGCCCTTTATATTCCGCCATAAGGTCCAAACCGGGTATAAGCGAGTAATCAACGCCAAACGAAGGATAGTAAGTTGCCGCGCTGACGAAGTAGCCCGGACTTGTTATCATATCGATTATGCTGCGCCACCTGACCTGAAGATTTGCGTATAGGTTCAGCCCGGGAAGTGTTTCTAAGCCTGCGGCCAAAAATATCGAAAGAGGCTCCGGGCCGGTCCCCAGTTCCGGCACACCGGAATCAAGTATCAGGGCAAGATTCTTTGTAATTCCGAGTTTCAAGCCCAGTTCCATATTCAATATGCCGGAGACCGGAAATTCATAAGCTCTCCCTTCACTGAAATAATAGGAGGTCTGAAAATATCCTATACCTTTTATCTGAAAATAGAACTCAAGCGGCTCCAATAGCGGCGTATTCATTCCCAAGCTGACTGAAACGCGCTTATCCATATTGCCGTAATAAATGCTGAACTGGCTATCTTTGGTAATCAATGTGTCAGCCATTGAATAAAGGCCGGAATACCCTCTGGCACTCATACTCGAGATACCGTCGGCAAAGAGTATAGACGATAGAAAAACAACTGCAAGACTTTGAACTATTCTGTTCATGTAATTTCCTCTTTTATTTTAATAGGTGGCTGTCCTTCATTAAGTCGTTACGCTTCTTTTGATATCCTGTTTGCACTTTTTTTCCCCAAAGCCATCCATTCCTTGTGCCAGTCGGCGCCGCAGAATTGAGGGACGAAGATGTGGCGCTGAACCCCCAGGGCATAGACTCCTCTTCGCGTATCTTCAAGGGTTTTATGCCACTCGTCGACTAACTTCAACCGTACAGGCCCCCAGCCCTTCATTGTACTGATTCTGCGGTTAAGACGGATCAGTTTTATTTTCTCTCCCCACTGCTCCAATCTCCATCCGGGTTCTGAAACTGAAGACAGATACTTGTATTGTTTTGCAGCTCCTTCTATGTCAATATCTGTCCAGTCCCCGAAGCAGAGGAGAAAATCCGCCCAGAGCTTTGCATCTCTGCCGGAAACTTTGTAATATCTTTTCGCGTATTCAATAAGCGCTTCCCCGGAAGTTACGGCTTTTCCGCTGGACAAGGCACCTATAAGAGCGTGATTGGCATCTTCATACATGCCTTCGGAATACACCATAAATCCTTCGCTCTTGCTCCTGACCAGCCCTTCGATCGTGTTTTGAATGCGCTTGGGAGCAACTACCGGTCCCATCATGCTGTACCTGTCAAAGATGCCTTCTATCTTTACTTTTTCAGGATAGCCCGCGTGAATAAAAGCCCTTCTGCCGCAGCCTTGGGGCAGGACCGCGTTAATTGGCTCATTTTTTTCGTACAGGATATGCAGTGACATCCCCCGAGCAAGGCCGGGATGTTTCTTTTCCATCCATTCCTTAAAAAGCTCATGCTCTTTCGGGTCCCACCACCACCCGACAAAATCAAGCATCACTTTGCCGTGATATTTTTTTGCCAGTTTATGGATCTTCACGGATAATCCGGCAAAAGTGGTTATCCAGGGAGCGCATTTATCACAGGCGCAGCCGCCGTAATCATAGGGGCCCAGGGTAAGGAAATCAAGTTCAATGCCGTCTTTTTTCAGGTCCTTGAAGAACCATTCATAATTACCCAGGATAATATTTTCTCCGGACTTGGTAGAGGGGCACACAAGCTGGCCAAAGAGCTTTTCTCCCTTTTTCGCTTTGTTCTTTTCGGTGACCTGGTCGGCAAATACATGGTTAGGCGTAACGCAAAGCCCTATCCGAAGGCCGGAATCGGCCGCGGACCTGTAGAAGGCTTTTTTCCTCTGCCAGATTATCAGGCTGTTGCTGCAATGGGGCGCTTCATTGAAAGGCGCCGTCAGCCCGGCAGAATCGAACCAGTCAGAATATGCATTGAAACCCCAGTAAACCGATTCTTTTAGCTTTTCAGCCATCTCAAACTCGCCCATAACATCGTAGGAATTCCCAAAATGGCCGGGCATATACATTTCCCTAATGTCAAGCTTCATGCTTTCTCCCTTAATGAGGACAGCCACCTATTAATTTAATCAGGAATCTTCGCGATAAAGACATCCCTTCTTCCGCTCGCGCCCCAGTTGCTCGTGTAGACAACAAACTTTCCGTTGCGGCTTATGTTTGCCCGGGGAGAATCCCAGTATTCCTTTGTCTTGAGATAATCCGACCTGTGATGGCAGATGCGCTTCACCCTTCCGCTTCCGTCCGTTGCCAAAAGGAATATCTCGTCTTTGAACAATCCCGAACAGGGTGATTTGTTCGCCGTATAGTTGCTCACCAGTATCATGCTCTCGTCGTCGGTAAGGAAGGAAAGATGCGCGCCTTGGCTCCAGTCCTTCTTTCTCGTAAGGAGCGCCGTAAATGAATGAGGGCTTGCGAGTTTCCTAAACAGAAAGCGGTTTAAATAATTATCTTCACCTACAAGGCAGCCCATTCCGCTGTCAGAGTGGCCGGGAGAATAATCCGGCCCGTCATCAAGCAGGTCTGATACCGAGGACGATTGCAGATCTATCACATGAACGTTAATCACCCCTCTGCCCTGCTTGCCGCTCTTGACCACAAGATATTTGCCGGATTTATCAACCTGCACTTCGTCGAGTTCAGTTTGATTTTTATTTGCCGGCAGCGTGTCAGTGCTCCTCTTCCAGACGGCGTAGCCTTTGACATTGTTTTTTATCAAATCTTTTCTGGTAAAACCAAACACCTCATCATCAACTGACCTGCTTAACTGCCAGATTTTCTCACCGGGAAGCATCTCCGAAAAATCTTTAAGCAGAGTATAAGCCTTGGTCTTAACATTGTAACTCCAGAGACGCGGACCTTCTGAGCAAAAAAGCGAGTCAGAATCTCTTCCGCTCCAGATAGAATCTTCCCAGACAGGGAGTGTTCCATTTGGCGTTTTTCCCGCAAAGAGTTTTTCCTTTTTAAGCAGCTTAAAGCCCGCCGGGTCAAAGGAATATAGGGTAGGGCCGAGATTTGAAGTCGTTATATGGAAATATGAGCAGTCTTTGTTGAAGGAAGGCCAGTAAGAATAAGCGTTTTGGTTGTTTTTCCCGTCGCTCTCGTCCGTCACGCGCATAATTAGTGTCTTAAAAACCGGGTCAACATAGGTCTTTCCGGCCTCAGGAAGAGCCGGAGCATCAGGCAGCGGGCGCAGATCCGTGTCCGTTACCGCGCCGAAGACAGGTAAAGCTAACATCATGACTGTCAGGAACGCCTTTAACACTATTCCTCCTAAACGAGGGACAGCTGTCCCTCTATCCTTCTATTTTTTCACTTCCAAACTGCCTTTTTTATCAACACTGCCTTTTGCCGAAAGCACATATGTATATACCCCTTCTGTTATGGCAATGTTCTTCGCAATCATGCCGTCCCATTCAATAAAA
>JBAXDA010000006.1:0-16752 GCA_037141215.1 Candidatus Firestoneibacteriota bacterium
ACTCCTATGGAAATACAGGAATCTGCCGCGTTAAAAACAGGCCACTTAAGGGATTGATTTATCCCCACCTCAAGAAAATCAATTACCTGACCTACCCTTACCCTGTCAATAAGATTGCCTGCGGCCCCTCCTATTATAAGGCCGAAGCAGGCGCTGACATAACGGGAGCTTTTCAACAGGTCTATAAAATACCAACAGATAACGGAGAGCACGGCAAGATTTGTAACAATAAAGAAAGGTGTGCGGACCGAAGCAGGAATATTGGAGAGCAGGCTGAACGCCACGCCGCTGTTCCTGGTGTAGGTTATATGGAAAATATCCTTAATGACCGGGATTGATTCGTAGAGCGACATATTCGCGGTAATATATTGTTTTGTAAACTGGTCAATGATTATGACAACGGCAACAATCGCCGCAATAAGAAACAGCTTGCTCTTGATCATTGGTGGAAGGCTCCTTACTTCAAGCAACTCAGCCTGCAAAGGTGTATTAATTTAGTCTCTAGTATCGGTGTATTTTCCGATTTCTTTCAGCACGCCGGTACAACGCGAGCAGAGGGTAAGATGCTTCTCGTCCTTCCCGACGCTCAGGCTGAAGTTCCAGCATCTTTCGCACTTTATCCCGTCCGCCTTGACTGCTCTGATCTCAAGTTTCTCAGCCTTCTTGAGCTCCACTTGCGAGACAATGAATATTCCCGCAAGCTCCTGCTCGTATTGTTTGCAAAGGCTGTACTCCTCTTCCGAGGCGAGGTTTAGCAGAATCTTTGATTCATAAGGATGCCCAATCTCTTTCTTGTTCCTGAGTTCCTCAATGAGCTTCAAAACGGCGCCTCTTATCTCCATAAGTTTTTCTAATTTTTCTTTGAGCCCGGCGTTGAGCCATTTTGATTCAGCCGCGGGAAACCCTGCAAGATGAACGCTCTTTTCCGAGGGTTTAAGTTTGTTCAATTCCTGCCAGATCTCTTCCGAAGTGAAGGCCAGTATAGGCGCCAGGAGCCTGGTCAGCGCGTGCAGGACCTCATACATCACGGTCTGCCCTGCGCGCCTGATCTTTGAATCCGCCGCATAAACATAGAGCTTGTCTTTCATTATATCCAGATAGAAAGAACTGAGATCCACCACGCAGAAGTTGTAAATACACTGATAGGATTTGTAAAATTCATATTTTTCAAAATGCTCCCCGGACTCCCCTACAACCTCGGCAAGCCTGTGTAGAATATATTTATCCAAATCCGAAAGTCCGTCATACTTTACGGCGTCTTTGTCGGGATTAAAATCATAGAGGTTTGAGATGAGATATTTTGCCGTGTTCCTTATTTTTCTGTAAGCGTCCTGCAAGCGGGCGATTATCTCCGGAGAGAACCTGATATCATCCGCGTAGTCTGAGGAGGCCACCCAGAGGCGGACAATATCCGAGCCGTATTTTTTGCAGGCTTCTTCCCCTGTTATATAGTTGCCCAGAGACTTGGACATTTTTTTTCCGGCTCCGTCAACCACATAGCCGTGCGTCAGCACGCTCTTAAACGGCGCGCTTCCTTCCAGCGCCGAGCAGGGAAGCAGTGACAACTGAAACCAGCCGCGGTGCTGGTCGCTGCCCTCAAGATAAAGTGAGGCCGGCCACTCAAGCGCGGGATTTCCCTTTAGGACCGCATAGTGCGAATTTCCCGCATCAAACCAAACATCGAACACATTGGTATCTTTTTTAAAAACGGTATGGCCGCATTTAAGACATTTTCCGGCTCCGCCGCCGGGAAGAAAAGCAGCGGCTTCTTTTTCAAACCAGGAATCGCTTCCTTCCTGTAAGAATATTTCCTGAATCTTTTTCAGCGTGGCTTCGTCAGTCACGGGTTCGGAGCATTTTTCGCAGTAAAGCACGGGTATGGGCACACCCCAGTACCTCTGCCGTGAAAGACACCAGTCCGGCCTTGTGGAAAGCATGCCCGCCATCCTATTCTCTCCTGAAGAGGGATACCATTTTACCCCTTTAACCGTCTCCAGCATACGGCCCCTCAGGTTCTTGTGTTCAACCGACATGAACCACTGCTCTGTAGTGCGGAAAATAACGGGTTTATGGCATCTCCAGCAATGCGGATAGGAGTGAGAAATTTTCTCCTCAAAAAAGAGGGCGCCTTTTTGCTTCAGGAGCTCTATAACGAGAGGGTCTGCTTCAAAAACTTTCTTTCCCTCAAAAAGCTTTACTTCGGAAGTGAATCTGCCGGAGTCGTCAAGCGGACTTAAAGGTTCTATGCCGTATTTCTTCGCTACGAAAAAGTCCTCTTCGCCGTGCCCCGGTGCCGTATGTACACAGCCCGTGCCGTCCTCGTCGGTAACATGATCGCCAAGTATGACCGGGCTCTCCCACCCCATAAAAGGATGTTTGTATTTGAGTTTCTCGAAGCGGGAACCTTTCATCCCTGCTTTAACTATCTGAAAATCTTTTATGCCCGCTTTTTCCATTACGGAAGCCGCAAGTTTGGAAGCCATTACCAGAAGCTCTCCGCCGGCTGAAACTATTGAATAATCTATTTCCGGATGCAGGCAGATAGCAAGGTTGGAAGGCAGGGTCCAGGGAGTTGTGGTCCAGATAAGCATGAAAGCTTTTTTCCCGGCGCAGGATGGCTCCAGGGACTTCAAATCTTCCGAGAGTTCGAATTTTACATAAACCGCAGGAGAGGTCTCGTCGCTATATTCAACTTCCGCATCGGCAAGCGCAGTTCTGTGGGACATGCACCAGAGAACCGGGCGCAGGCCTTTGTAAATAAAGCCTTCCTTCATCAAGCGCGAAAAAGTAGAAACTATCGTAGCCTCATAGCCCTTGTCTAAAGTAAGATACGGCTTATCCCAGTCTCCGAGCACTCCCAGCCTCTTGAACTGCTCGCGCTGTATTCCTACATATTTCAGCGCATGCTCTTTGCAGGCTTTCCTGAACTTAATTACGCCTTCTTTAGTATTCTCAATTTTATGTTTTTCCGCGACTTTGTGCTCTATTGGCATACCATGGCAGTCCCAGCCCGGCACATAAGGAGAATCATAACCTTTCATCGTCTTATACTTAACAACCATATCTTTTAATACTTTATTGAGCACGGTGCCGACATGGATCTCGCCGTTGGCATAAGGAGGACCGTCATGAAGCACAAACTTTTCTTTCCCCGTGTACTTTTCACGGAGTTTGCCGTAAAGATTTTCCGTCTCCCAGAAATTAAGGGTAACCGGTTCTTTGACCGGAAGGTTTGCCTTCATTGAAAATGAAGTATTGGGTAGATTAAGGGTCTTTCCGTATTCCATAGTTAATTCTGCCTTTCCTGATTGGATTGTGAATTAAAAGAAAATTGAGCTGCCCGGGGAAACCTGGCGTGCTTCAGCTTGAACTCAAATAAAACTTTTGTTTCCTGCTACTTCGTGAGCGCGAGCATTTCCCTTACAGCAGTGTAGAGGCCCGTAAAAACCGCCCTTGAAATGATGCTATGACCGATGGAAAATTCCTCTATTTCTTTTATTTTCCGCATCCTTTTCATGTTTTCATAATTCAGGCCGTGCCCCGCATTTAGGCGAAGCCCGAGGCTTGAGGCCAGCCCTGCCGCGAACGCAATTTTCGAAAATTCTTTCTCTGTTTCTTTCGCGGAAGAAGCGTCGGCGTAAACGCCGGTGTGGATCTCTACATAATCCGCCCCGAGAATCCGGGACGCCCTTACCTGTTTGGGGTCGGGATCAACAAAAAAACTGACCTCTATGCCTGCTTTATGGAGCTTCTCGGCAGTACGGCCGAGTACTTTCTGGTTTTTTACCACATCAAGCCCGCCCTCGGTGGTAAGCTCAGCCCTTTTTTCTGGCACCAAAGTCGCCCACGCAGGCTTGACCTTTAGGGCTATACTTACTATTTCAGGAGCCGCTGCCATCTCTAGGTTGAGTTTTGTTTTAAGTATTTTCTTAAGTCCGAAGACATCCCGGTCCTGTATATGGCGCCGGTCTTCCCGCAGGTGAACGGTAATACCGTCAGCCCCCGCCCTTTCGACTTCTTTCGCCGCTTCAAGGACGGAGGGATAAAGCCCCAGTCTCTGCTGGCGCAGGGTCGCGACATGGTCTATGTTAACATTCAGCTTGGGCACTGAAATATCCTTTCACTTTTACTTTATTATTTTATTGTTCATTTTGGCTTCTGGTCCACAAATTCAAGCTTTATAAACTTTGGTTCCATATCAAGAAGAGTCACCTTATTCGGCAAGAGTATGTTTTTCTGTCCGAGCTCAAATCTGTTCTCGCCCTTCTTTGCGTTCCCCGTGTCAAGCCATAGGCGTATCTGCGACGGGCCCAGAGTCCTTACGATATCATTAGGCCCCCAGATGGTCACCGAAACCTCCGAGGGTATGTCCCCCTGTATCACAAGTTTTTCATTGTCAGAAACTTTTAGAGGGACGCTTATAACCGCCTTGGTGTTTGAATCAATGGCCACAAGAGCCCAGGCGCTCAGGGCGGCAATAAGAGCGACAAGTTTAATAGAAGGGTTCTTAAGGAACCAGCCCTTTATTATCTCAAGCGCTTTATCAAGTTTAATTTTTTTTGGCATACATCATCAGCATCTCTTTTAGATTTTTAGGTTCAATTCCGGGGGTAATTTTCCCGTTTACGCTTAAGGAAATATTGCGCAGATCTTCCGAGACCACTACCGCGATGGCATCGCAAATTTCTGTCAAGCCCAGGGCGGCACGGTGCCTCATGCCCAGCTCTACATCAATATCGTTCTTCTCGGATAGCGGCAGAACGCAGCCGGCAGCCGCTATCCTTCCGTGGCTTATTATTACGGCTCCGTCGTGAAGCAGAGTTTTCGGAAAAAATATTGTCAGCAGAAGCGGCGCGCTTATATCCGCATTCAGCCTGCTTCCCGTGTCTATATACTCTTTAAGCCCTACTTCCCGTTCTAGGACAATAATACAGCCCATCTTCTTCTTGAGCATCTGCCTGCAGGCGTCAACAATGGAGTTATAAATCTCATCGTCGGAATTAAAAAATGCGCGTATCCTGATTCTCCGCTGTCCGAGATCCACGAAAATCTGGCGGAGTTCAGGGGCAAAGAGCACAATCAGCGTGAAGCCCAGTATAAGGTACAGATTGTTTATGATCCAGGTCGTGGTCCTGATATCAAGAATCTTCGCCACAAAAGTCAGAAAAAGCATTATTCCTAGGCCCTTAAGCATCTGCATGGTGCGGGTCTCGCGAAAGAACACAATAAGATAGTAAAACACTATATAAAGAATGGAGATATCAATGAAATCGACAAGGCGTATCCCGCGGAAGGCGTTTATTACGGAAATAGCTGTCTCCATATATATCCCTCTTTAAAGCTCGATTACACTGATTAAACTTACTAAACGATTACACCGATAACAAATTGTTCGATGACACCGATTAGCTTGATTATCCGCCACCTATGGTGGCGAGACCTCGTCCGCCTCTCCGCTTTGCGGTGCGCGAGACGGGCACAGATAAAATACATTTTAGCATATTTTTGCGGGGGTATAAAGGAGATATTTTACTGGGGGAAGTCCTCAGGCTTTCTTGATTGCGCCTGCTATCTTAACAACTCTCGCGGTTTCCTTTACATCGTGCACGCGGACGGCAGAAGCGCCGTTCAGCACGCAGGCGGCTACGGCTGCCAGTGTTCCTTCA
Organism: Candidatus Firestoneibacteriota bacterium; assembly: GCA_037141215.1. Classification (GTDB taxonomy): domain Bacteria; phylum Oederibacteriota; class D2-FULL-39-29; order D2-FULL-39-29; family CAIOVX01; genus JBAXDA01. The sequence continues at coordinate 5,667 of JBAXDA010000006.1, forward strand.
AGCCGTTCTTCCGCGGGAAGGCCAAGCAGCTTTCCGATAAATGATTTTCTGGAAGGCCCCATAAGCACCGGATAACCGAGCTTCCGGAATTCTCCGATTTTCTTTATCAGCAGCAGGTTGTGTTCAAGAGTTTTTCCGAAACCTATTCCCGGGTCAAGTATTATTGATTCCTTTGCCACTCCCGCTCTCCTTGCAATCAAGGCGCTCTTTTTCAGATAAAGACTGATCTCTTTAATCAAATTTTCATAACCCGGGTTTTGCTGCATATTCCCAGGTACTCCGAGTATGTGCATTAAAACAACGCCCGCCTTGTATCTTGCCGCAACTCCGGCTATCTTCTTATCAAACCTGAAACCGCTTATGTCATTAACAATAGAAGCACCTTCAGAGAGAGCGGCCTCGGCAACTTCGGACTTGTAGGTATCAATAGAGACAGGCAGTTTAACTTTTCCGGCTAAAGCCCTGATGACGGGAATAACTCTTTTTAACTCTTCTTTTGCGGAAATAGCCGGGGCTCCGGGACGCGTAGACTCTCCTCCGACATCGATTATATCCGCCCCTTCCGTTGCCATTCTCAAGGCTTGTTTTACCGCGGAGTCTTTGCTTAGGAATTTTCCGCCGTCAGAGAACGAATCCGGCGTAACATTAAGAATGCCCATAATCAGGGTTTTGTCAGAAAGGTTCAGGGTATATTTGCGGCAGATATATAAAGGACTTTTAGTCATAGTTTAGACTCAAAAAACAAAAACAAAAACAAAAACAGAAAGACAGAAAAACAGAAAAATAAAAAAGAGAAAAAGAGAAAAACAAAAATATAGAAACAAAAATAAATAAAAACAGAAAATAAAAAAGAGAAAATAAATTTGTTTTCTTTTATGCTTCTCTGATCAAGGCAAGCGCTTCCGTCCTGGTCGCGGGGCTTCTGCGGAAAAGACCGCGGACAGCCGAGGTTACCATTCTGGAGCCGGGTTTCTTTATACCCCTCATAGTCATGCAGAGGTGTTCCGCCTGAACAACTACCAGCGCGCCCCTGGGCTTAAGGGCTTCCATAATTGTATCCGCAATCTCTCCCGTAAGGCGTTCCTGGAGCTGGGGTTTTTTTGAAACCGTATCCACGAGGCGGGCCAGTTTACTCAAACCAACTATCCTGTTGTTTCCCGGGATGTAGGCCACATGAGCCCTGCCTGTAAAAGGAAGCAGGTGATGCTCGCACATTGAATAGAAAGGTATGTCTTTCAGGACTATCATCTCGTCGTGTTCTTCATTGTAAACCACATGAAGCTCTTTTGCCGCGCTCTTGCCTATACCTGCAAAGATTTCCTCATACATCCTGCCGACCCTTTTAGGCGTGTCTTTCAAGCCTTCACGGTTCGGATTTTCTCCGATCGCCAGGAGTATTTCTTTTACGGCTTTTTCTATACGCGCTTTATCCATGATTTTGCCTTTATCTTTGAATTTTTGTTCTGTCTTAAACGGTTTTTACTTCCGGAGCCGGAGGCGTTGCCGGTTTTGCCCCTGCTTTCTTTTCCTGCTTTTCTTTCTGTTTTATTCCGAGCAGCTCGTCCACCTGCTCTCCGTTAAGAGATTCCTTGTCCAAAAGTTCGTTCGCAAGTTTGACAAGTTTGTCTTTGTGTTTCACTATAAGCCGCTTCGTTTCCGCGTAGGAAGTGTTGATAATGCTTGCCACTTCCCTGTCTATGGCTTTCGCGGTATCTTCGCTGTAATCCTTCTCTCTCATGAAATCTCTGCCGAGGAAGACTTCCCTGTCTGCCCTGCCGTAGGTCCTGGTCCCGAGCTTCTTGCTCATGCCGTACTCGCAGACCATAGCGTGCGCCGTCTGAGTAGCCACCGAAAAGTCGTTTGAGGCCCCCGTGGTAACATCGTCAAAGAAAATCTCTTCGGTAATGCGCCCTGCGAGGAGAATCTTGATATTGGTTAAGAATTCGTTCTTCGCCCTGAGATATTTGTCTTCAATGGGAAGCTGCCAGGTAACGCCAAGAGCGCGCCCCCTGGGAATTATGGTAACTTTGTGAAGAGGTTCCGCTCCCGGAGTCAGCTTGCCCACAAGCGCATGCCCGGCTTCGTGATAGGCCACAATCTTTTTTTCCTTGTCGCTGATAATCCTGCTTCTCTTTTCAAGGCCCATAATAATCTTGTCCTTGGCTTCTTCAAAATTATGGGCATTTATCTCTTTCTGATCCTTCCTGGCGGCCAGCAGAGCCGCTTCGTTAACAAGGTTTGCCAAGTCCGCGCCCGTAAAGCCCGGCGTTCCCCTTGCTATCACCTCAAGGTCAATGTCTTTTGCAAGCGGCACTTTCTTTGAATGTATCTTCAATATCTCTGCTCTTCCGTTCAGGTCCGGAACATCAACTACAACGCGCCTGTCAAACCTTCCCGGCCTGAGCAGCGCGGGATCCAGAACATCCGGCCTGTTTGTCGCGGCCACCATGATTACTCCGGAATTGGTGTCAAAGCCGTCCATTTCAACAAGGAGCTGGTTCAAAGTCTGCTCTCTTTCGTCATGCCCGCCGCCCATGCCCGCGCCTCTGTGCCGGCCGACCGCGTCAAGCTCGTCTATGAAAACTATGCAAGGGGCATTTTTCTTTGCCTGGTCAAAAAGCGCCCTTACACGGGAAGCGCCGACACCCACAAAGAGCTCCACGAATTCAGAGCCTGAGATGGAGAAGAAAGGGACTGCGGCTTCTCCTGCGACCGCACGGGAAAGCAGAGTCTTCCCGACGCCGGGAGCACCGAGCAGCAGTACGCCCTTGGGTATCTTGCCGCCTAATTTTGTGAACTTCGTCGGATTTTTGAGGAATTCAATTACTTCTTTGAGTTCTTCTTTTGCTTCATTACAGCCGGCAACATCCGCGAAAGTAACCTTTAACTGGTTTGAACTAAAAAGCTTGGCCTTGTTCTGGGTGAAACTAAAAGCTGAATTCCCCGCGCCCTGCATCTGTTTTATAAATATGTAGCCGAGAACAAAAAGCAGGACAAAAGGTAAAAGACTGATAATGAGAGAAGCCCAGGAAAACTGATCCGCGGGTTTGATATTAACCTTTGATTTTGCGGCCTTGAGAGCTTTCCAGAGTTCCGGGTCCGAACCGATATTGGAAAAGAAAGTCCTCCCGTCCTTAAGCCGCCCTTCGGCCTTATTCTGCGCTTCGCTTATGATAACGCTGACAACCTCGCCCCTGTCGACAGAAGACATAAACTCGTCATAGCTGAGTTCCACCGGGTTTTTCTTGCCCGTGTAAAACACATTCAGGGCCAGAGCTACGGACACTATTATCAGCACCCAGAACAACATAGATTTAAAAATACCGTTCACAAACCCTCCTGATCCGGCAAAATAGCCGGTCCTGCCTGGAACTGTCAATTTTTTAAAGCATTTTAAAGCAGGATTTAGTATAACTTAACCCGACTTCTTTGTCAATCTTATAGGGAAAACGGCCGTCCTGTATATGATAAAAACCATACAAGCGCTCTTGTTTTCACTCAACGCTGCGGAACGCGGTATCTTTGCTGAAAATTGTTCCTGCGGAGATGAAGAGTGTTACCTTTTAGCGTGTTTTCTTTGAGGCGGGTTTTGCCTTAAGATGAAGGACCTTCTTTGTTCCCGGCGTAATCTTAAACCTGTCATCTATCCTTAAACCTACAACCCAGGCAATACGCCCCGAGTTGTCGGTTATTATAGGGACGGAATCTCTTTCAAATTCCGGAATCTTCGCGTCAACAAAGAGATCCTGGAGTTTTTTGTTTCCCTTCATGCCCAAAGGCCTGAACCGGTCTGCGGGCTTTCTTGTCCTGGCAAGAAGCGGCAGTTCAAGAGTGTCCAGATCAAGGCAAGCCTCATTGCCGCCTCTATACTTCAAAGGCGCTTTAAGTATCCTGGCGGTAAAGTTATAGGTTCCTGCCGCGGTTTTCCCGGGAAGCGCTATCACTGCGGTTTCAAGCCGGGCCCCGAGCCTGACCCTAAAATACATTTTTCCGGAATTAATTTCCGCCACTAAACCGCCCGGCAGATCCATTTTGCCCCGTCCGGCCTTTAGCATCCCTTCACAGGTTTCCAGATGCTTGTATTCTATGCCCGCGAGATCTCCCTTAAGGAACTCGACAGCCAGCCTGAAAATCCTCATCAGGATCGCCGGGTGGACTTTTAAAAGCCCTTTCTTCTCGAAGACAACCGCGCTTTCCGAGGCTTCAGAGAGAGCGGCAAAAGCTTTTCTGGCCCCGGAGCTTATGTAATTATTTTCCTCGTTCAATATATTGAGCAGCCTGGAGGCGGCTTCTTTAAACCCCGGGCTATAATTTTTTTCAATATCAGGTATAAGTTTCAGGCGGAGTTTGTTTCTGAGATACACTTCTTTTAGATTTGAGCTGTCCGTCCTCGGCTTAATCCTGAGATCTTTGAGATATTTTTCTATCTCTTTCCTTGTGGACTCAAGGAGCGGCCTTATAACCGCCACCCCGGGGAAAAGTTTTCTAACGGGAGGGATTCCCGCAAGCCCCTCGGTCCCCGAGCCCCTCAGGAACCTCATAAGCATAGTCTCGACCTGGTCGTCCTTATTGTGCGCCACGGCCACTCTTGCCGCTTTATGTTCTTTCGCAACAGAAGAATAAATCATGTATCTGAAATTTCTTGCTGCCTCCTGCACGGAACCGGGCTTCCGCTCTCTGTTAAAATCAGCCCTTACAACTTTCAAGGGAACCTTGAGTTTCCGGCACAGTTTCTCTATAAAAACCTGGTCGCCGTCTGATTCGGCGCCCCTCAGGCGGTAATTAATATGCACGGCAAAAAGCTTAAGCCCGTATTCTCTTTTAAGCGAGGAAAGCAGGAGGAGCAAAGCGGTAGAATCAATTCCGCCGGAGACTCCGGCTATAACGGTGTCTCCATAGGAAAGCATCGCGTGTTTTTTTATGACAGCTCTTACTTTTTCGAGCATAGGTCCTCAAGCATCGCCTTTCCCGTTTTTACCTGCCCGGCGGTCGATTTAGGATGGATTTCAAAAACCCTCAAGAGCTTCTCATTCTTAAAATACTCTGTAAATTCTGAAAAATTCACGCTTCCCAGCCTCGGAGCCCTGTGATCTTCCAGCATGAAAACATCATGAATGTGCATGCCGATAAGCCTGCTCTTAAAGGCGTTAAGATATTCGCCATTTTTAACAAACCCGAGTTCTTCCTGGCAGCGGGCATGCCCCATATCGTGCCAGTAATAGAGGGAGCCCCCCTCAAATCTTGCAAAGATATCTTTAAATTCTTTCAGTCCCGGCAGCTCCTCATAGTAAAGGCGTGTTTCCAAGCCAAGCTTTACTCCGCGCTTTATGGCAAGCGCATTTATTTCATCCAGACTGAAAAGCGCGGTCTCGTAATATTTCCGGATCTCTGCTCCCCTGGTTTTTATTATTTCTTCCCGCAGTTCTTTGAAAATTTTTCCGTCCTTAAGCCCGCCGCGGAAAAGCCCTGTGAGTTCAAGAGACATTTCCCTGCCATAGACCGGCTCGCCGAGATGTATCACCACCGCTTCTGCGCCCAGCTCCGCCGCTGTTTCAATGGTGCGCGCTGTATATTTCACCGCGAGTTTTCTCTCGTCCTCTTCAAGCGCCGTCAGGCGGTAGGCGTTCCCTTTCCAGCGCCCCTCGGGAAGAACGGGGGTGTCAGGAACAAAATTATGAAGGCTTTTAACTCTGCCTTTAACAAGGCTCTGCACATCCTTGTTTTTAATGGTTTTGAATTTTTCTTCGGGTATCCAGGCAAGTTCAAAATCTCTGAAACCGAGGTCATTGAGCTCGCTCAAAGAATCGTAAAGGGTTCTGCTCCGGTCGATATTCCAGACCGTTGAAATATTAAAGGGTGATCTCAAAGGTTTTCTGCCTTCCTTTTCCGCCGCGGATAAGTTTTATTCCGGACTTCGGGACATGAAGATGATCTGAGAGCGCTTTTATTACGGCTTCATTAGCCTGATTTTCGTGAGGAGGTTTGGCGACCCAGACCTTGTATTCGTTTTCGCCTGTTTTTTCAACTTTGGTCCGGCCGGAATTAGGTTTGGCCGAAACTTCAATTCTCAACGGTTTTTCTTTTTCTGGTGGTGCCACTGATTGCCTTTCGGCTTTTCGTCGGCCTTCGGCGCCGCAACTTCCGCCGCTTCGGGCGCTTCTGCCTCGGCCGGCTTGAATTTTTTCTCAAGAAAGATGGCCGCTAGCACTCCAAAAAGCATGCCCGGAACAAAAATATGTATCCTGTAGGCAAAATCCACGGGCGGAACAGTGCCTCCGGGATAGAAAGGGTATGGCGAGACAACAAAGGGCGCCGCAAAGAACCCTATCAGCAGGGCAAGTATATAGAAAGTTTCTGATTTAAAATAGAAGACACAGAGTCCTATAAGGGCTCCGGCGATAAGTCCCGAAATAGCTCCTCCCAGCACGGTATTAGTCCTGGGGTATTCCGGAATATTGGGATTGTCGTCAAGGTTCTTGTTTATTCTGTTATCGTCAGCCCCGGGGAAATTATACTGGGCTTTGTAATCCAGGGTATTCTTTCCCGCAAAGTTGCCTATTAAACCCAATCCCAGGCCTATGCAGGCGCCGATAAGTATTAATTTAACCATAAGGTTACCCATTTCCGCCTCCGTAAATTACGAATTTTGAATTATTATACAATAAAATAAACGCCTTTTAAACAGTTAATTGATTTTCAAAAACCTACAGATTCCAGCCGGAAGTTCTCTTGCCGGGCTTGCGCTTTTCCCCTGCCGGAGCGTTCTTTCCCCGTGTTTGTTTCTTTCCTTCCGCTTCCTCCCCGGAAATTGCTTCAAATATTTGGGACGGAAGCATTAAAATCAATCCTCCTGCTATCAACATAGGGCCTATAAGCGAATCTATGTTTATGTATTCAAAGATCGGCCTTTTTTTTGCCGTATCCACCAAAAAAATAACAATTATGCCGAGGGAAATCAAAGCGCCCGTAAGAATCATCAACAGGGAGAGCAGTTCCTCAAAAGAATTCTGGTAAATATTTCTGGCAGGGTCGTTCTTCAGCATATCGTTAAGAGTCTCCATAATGATATGCACCCCTCCGGATATAAGCAGCACGCCGACAAACCCCATAAGAGACCACCAGCCTTCGCGGATAACCACATAAAGGAAAAGGCAGACCAGCAGCAAAAGAAGCGCCTGCAGTACCAGCTTGATCGCGCGGGAAATACTCCTAAGGTCCAGCATGACAAGCAGTCCGATTGAAAGCACAAGCAAACCCACATAGCCCAGTCCGAAATAACCGACGAGTTCAAAAATAAGTTTTATGGAAGGGTAGCCCGCAAAGACCATCGCCGTACCCAGCACTATCTTCGCGGTGTTTACCAGAGACTTGTTGTACATTTTATTCTCCTTAATTTCAACCGAGAGTCACTCTGTTCTTTCCTGCCTGCTTGCTCTGATACATCAGTTTATCGGCTCTCTCCGTGATGGAGGAGACGGTGTCATCATCTTTGGAGAGCGTTCCGCCAATAGAGATAGTGACCTTCAGTGTTTCCTTCCCTGACAAGATCGCGGACTGCGCCACCAGCATGCGGAGTTCTTCAGCCCTTGAAGCCAGCTGTTCGGGGCCTATCCTCTCTATTAGAACGGCGAATTCCTCGCCTCCCCATCTGCAGATAACATCAAACGCCCTTACATTTGACGCAAGGGTCTTTGCCAGCATCTTTAGCACTCTGTCTCCGGCCTCATGCCCGTAAGTGTCATTTACTTTCTTGAAGTTGTCAATATCCAGAAAAAGCAGCCCAAACCGCAGCCCGTACCTCGAAGCCTGCTGAAGTTTGCCGTAGAGATTAGTATCAAAATATCTGCGGTTGCCTATCTCCGTCAGCCGGTCCAGCATAGCTTCGTTCTGGAGCACCCTCATTCTCTCGGCAAGCTCCACCCTGGAAAGTTTCTCAGAAAAAACCTCAAATGCTCCGACAACTTTTCCGGATCCGTCTTTTACCGGAATAGCCTGCACATTTACCGGCACCCTATGTCCGTTCTTATGATGCAGGAAAACCTCGGCGCCGCATTCTTTTTTTGTCTTAATAGAACCGACAAGAGGACAGCCGTCATGACACAGGCTCTTTCCGTCCTTGTCCACATGCATAAGGATGTCATTATAGCAGTAGGTGTTCTTTACTTCTTTTGAAACATACCCGGTGATTTTTTCTGCCCCTCTGATCCAGTAGAGTATCTTCCTGTCCGTATCAACAAAGTAAACGCCTTCATACATATGCTCAAGCAATTTAAGCATCTTGACGCTCTTTGGAAGAAGGTTTTTGAAAGTCATGGGGCTCCTCTTATTTTATCCTGTATCTGACCCTGAGACAGTATACTACAAATTATTCAACAAAGAACAGGAAACTCTATTATTCCCGCCGGCCGCCCGGAACATTATAATGATGCTTCTTCAGAATACGCCTTCCTTCATCGCTTCCCAGGAATAGGACAAATTTCCCGGCTTCCTTTTTGTCGGGTGAGACGGCAAGCACCGCAGCGGGTATTTTGCTAAGCTCGTTCTCCGCCTCCGGGATACCGATAACAGTCCCGCAATCAGCATATAGGGCGGCTATAGAATCCCAAATTATCACCGCATCAACAGTTTTTAGTTTTATGGCGTTCCCGAGCTCGCTGACCGTTGCCGTCTTAACAACAACATTCTTCTCCATTTCCGCGGAAAGTTTATTTTTTTCAAATATCCTTTTTGTTGCCATCCCGATAGCGCAGGTCCGTTCATCGCCTATCCCCAGCCGCACCCCCACGCCGGACAGGGCCGAGAGATTATTAAGTTTCTTTGGATTCACCTTTTGCACAAGTATCACGGGCAGCCAGTAAGCGATAATCGCGGGCTCGCCGTAAAGAAGATTTTTTTTCTTTGCAATCTCAAGATAGTACTCCTCGCCCGGAATGAAGATATCACCCTGTTTGGAGAGCTCTATCTGGGCAAGCAATTGAGCAGAGCCGCCAAAATTGAACTTAACCTTTGTATTGTTTTCCTTTTCATATACGGCCGCCAGTTCTTCCATTGGAGGACGTACTCCCGCGCCGCAGTAAACCAGCAGGTCGGCCGCCACAGCGGCTACGCAAAACAGCAGGCAGAGGCAGCAGGCTTTTACTTTCAGCATGCAATTTCTCCTTTGCGCAAAAATTCTCTTACCTGAGCTCCGGCGGGGTTCTTCCTTATTTCTTTCAGCCCGCCCTGTTGCACCAGTTCTCCGTTCCACAGAATTAAAACCTTTTCGCCAAGCGCTTCCATCTCATCATAGAAGTGACAGACATGCAGAAAAGGAATGCCTGTTTGTTTCTGAATTGTTTTTAGAATCCTCAGCAGTTTCGCCCTTGTTTTTTCGTCCAGCGCGCAGATAGGTTCGTCCAGAAGCAGAAGTTTCGGGGCTATTGCAAGCGCTCTTGCCATCGCCACCCTTTGAGCTTCCCCTCCGCTCAGGGTTTTTGGCGCTCGCTCCAGGAGGTTCTCTATTTCAAGAAGCAAACTCAGCTCTTTTACTTTCTTTTCTATATCGCCCGCGCCCCGCCTTTGAAGATCCAGCCCAAAACTAATATTCTTCCTTACGCTCAGATGCGGAAAGAGGGCGTAATCCTGAGGCATATAGCCGATGCCTCTTTTCCCCGGCTCCAAAAAAGTTATATCCTCACCATTAAGAACCACCGTTCCTGAGTCTGCTTTTCTCAGCCCGCAGAGGAGTTCAAGCAAAGTTGTCTTTCCGGCTCCGGGCGGCCCTATAACTACGCAATACTCATTTTTAATATCCGCCGAAAGGGATTTTAATTCAAAATTCCCCTGTTTTAGGGAAAGATTTTTAATATTTATCATAGCACCCCTCTTTTGACCAGCAATCTCAGCGCCATCAGGGATATCAAGCTGAACGCAACCAGGAGCAGAGATACGGCAAGCGCGCTTTCTATACGCCCGATGGAGAGTTCAAGGAAAATAGTGGTGGGGAGAACTTCTGTTTTAAACCTGGTGGAACCGCAAAACACCAGCACCGGGCCGAACTCTCCGATAGCCCTTGCCCAGGCAATTATTCCCGCAGCGAGTATTCCCTTCTTGGCAAGCGGAAGGGTCACCCGGCAAAAAGCCTGCCAGGAACTGCAGCCCAGAGTTTTAGCGACATCTTCAAGCCTGAAATCCATACCTTCGTAGGCGGTTTTTACGGTTTTTAAACAGAAGGCGCAGGCAATGATAAATTGCGCGGCCACCACTCCCGGGATTGTGTAGACCAGGTCAAAGCCGTGCGCTCTTAAAATGTTCCCTATGCCGGTCTGATAAAACACCAGCATACTTATGCCGATTACCAGAGGCGGCATTATGATAGGCAGGTCAAGCACCGCGTCTATGAAATTACTGCCGAAAAACTTCCATCTTACAAGCGCGTAGGCCGCGGGTACGGAAACAATTAGCGAAAGAACGGCCGTTACAAGAGAACTTATCAGGCTGAGCTTCATCGCGTAGATGATCTCCGGAGTCCTGACCGCTTCTTTGAAATTCGCAAAACTTATATAGCTCAGGTCTCCCGCAAAAAGAAGGATTATCAGCAGGAAATAAAAACCCAGCAAGCCGAAGAATGTTGTTTTAAATATCCGGTCCATATTCATTTTGACTTAAACCCGCAGACAATAAAAGCTGCTCTGCCTTCATCGGAGGCCGCGTAATCCAGAAAATCTTTGGCGGCGCCCGAATTGACCGAGCTTTTGAGGACCGCAAGAGAGACCCTTGCCGCGGGTAATTTCTTCTGAAGTTTTATCTGCTTCAAAGAATCAGAAAATTGCTTTACCGAGGCGTTCCAAATAAAAGCAGCATCAAGTGTTTTGAGTTTTACGGCATTAGCAAGCTCAGAACTGCTCCTTGTTTTTACTTTAAGGTTTTTAGAAAGGGTTTCGTACATTTTTTCCTGCTTCAGATAATCTTCCGTGAGTTTCCCTGCAAGAGAAAATTCCGGCTCCCCCCAACCGAGACGGATACCTTTTTTTGCAAGATTTTCCAGGCCGTTTATTTTTCTCGGATTTCCCGATGCGACTACAAGCACCGGCTGGAGAAAAGCAAT
>JBAXDA010000007.1:0-15421 GCA_037141215.1 Candidatus Firestoneibacteriota bacterium
AAGCGTGTCTGTAAACTCCAAAGGCGGTTCTACAAACACTTCCTGCGCCATTACTACTCCGCACATCGCAAGCGCTGCAAGCGCAATAAGTACTTTTTTCATGACTGCTGTACCCTCCCTGGTGAAATATTTTTATTTAGCATCTGAAAATGTTCTGAATATGTTGAGATTTAACCTCCTTTTCAAATGTTTTTTTTACAGATTTATTATCTGTCTATTATTTCATTCCAAAATTTCTAATTGAAGCGCAATCAGCATTATCCGCCAGACCGGCCGTGTTCTGAAGCACGACTTTCTTCTCTTCTTCTTTAATGTCAAGAAGCTTCAAGCTCGAATAGCCTGCAATGGGCTGTCCTATCTTGCTCCTAAGGTTTTGCCCTTTCTTCGCAAAATATGTTGTACCGCCGGTGCTAAAAGCTACGATATCCCCTACAATAGCTTCAAGTCTGAGATCAGCAGGAGTAATCTCGGGACATTTCAAGTCAACAGGAGGATTAAAAATACTCCTTACGCTTGCTGACCAACCACCATACTTTACAAGCTCAAAATCGCCTTCTTTTTTGGCCTTAGACCTGTCTTTCTCCACCGCAGGGAAGGAAACAAGCACTCTGTTCTGGCTTTCTATTATCTTGGTATCAACCGGCAGAACCGAGAGCACCTGGTCCTTGAATTCTTTGTTTTTTCCAAAACAGCTTATTACAAGGTCAATACGCAGCTTATCTGTTTCCGAGGAGCCATAGATGTTAAGATTGCCGACTTCTACAAATTTGGAAGAATTCTCGAGGCAATACAAGAACGCTACAAAATTGCCGAGAGAGATCTCCATTCCTACTCTTACGGAAAGTTTTGCAAACTTCAGGGTTATTTTCTGCCCTCCGTCCTGAAAGGGCTCAAATCTTCTTTATCAAACACATTCTTTCCGACAAGATAGTCCACAACTTCGTCAGACATAACAAAAGTCCTGGGTTCCTGGGCAAAGGTCTTCTGCGGATCTATATTTACATTGAGAGCCTTATACCTGGTAGCAATTTCTTTTACAAAGAAACTAAAACTGTTAATATCACTGTCGGCAAGGAACCTGTCATACAGCGCCTGTGCTCTGCCCTGCAGTTGCGCGTTTTCCTTTTCAATCTTTACCTTATTTTCCTGCAGTTTCCTGTAATCTTCCAGCATAGAGATTTTTGATTTTCTCTGCTGCTTTAGTTTTGAAATATCCCTTGAAATAAAGACAAACGCCAGCAAGGCGGTTACAAACAGACAGAGGCTTACGCCATAGATAATTATATCCTTCCTGTCTATGTTGTATTCTTTGAGAAACGGAAGCGATATGCTGTTCTTTTTAGCGGCCATTGCTCGCCTCCTTTACCGGATTCTGGATTGGTTTTGTTCGCGTAGCCCGCAAGACAGCCTTGCTTATCTCGAAATCAAGAGTTGTGTCCGATTCTTTTATAGAGCCCTGCTTGACATCGCTGAAATTCTTTGATGCGTTAAGATTATTTACAAACTGCTGGTACTCCTGCATATATTGAGGGTTCTTGTCTTTATTCACTTTGCCGAAAAATTGCGTCGCCCTTACATTCCAGACAGCGTTATCTATTCTGGTATTCCTGGGCACCAGTGTGGAAAACTCCGTCAAAACCTCGGACCATTTGGTGAGGCTTTTCTTCACGGTATTGTAGTTGCCGTCCAGCTTATCGAAAGTGTCAACGGACATTTTCATTTCAAAAAGGCCGCTGGCCTCAGACTTAATCTTATTCAGCTCTGCCACTATACTTGCTTTCTCGTTCAATATTTTTGTTCTTTCATTCAGCCTCATGCTCACAAGCCCCGACATAAGAAGCAGAATCGCGGCAATGACAGCAACGGTGGAAGTCCTTCTGTTTGCTAGTCTTCTCCCCAGCATAATCTCGAAAGGCAAAAGGTTGGCATTATTCCTGACTTCCATAATATTTCTTGCCGCCGCCCCGATAGCCACATTAAGCAGAGGAAGAAGTTCCTTTATCTTTGCTTCGTCCTGTTTGTCGCACCCTACAACGCTTTTGTTCAGTTCATTCTCAAGTTTTACTTCCCTGTTGATCTTGGAGGAAAAGAACCCGGAAATATTCGGAAGCATAGCGCCACCGCCGCTCAAGATTACATCCGAAATCTGCCTGTCCGGATTCTTGCTTTCATAAAAACCTATAGCGGCAGAGAGCTGCCTGGAGAAATCTTTAAGCTTCGGCTCAAGCAGCTGCATTATGACGGATCTTGAAGGCTCTATGCTAAAGTCCATTTTACGGACAAAATCTTTTGCTTCCGGCCAGGAGGATGATCCGTTAACACTTTGAGCTGCTTCTATTATATCGTTGACGCCCCAATGAATGTTAAGCGTAAACTTCATATTGCCGCCTTCAAGAACGCTTACATTGGTCATTTCTGCGCCAAAATCTATCTTGCACCAAATCTTGTCCTTTGGTATGGCGAGATTCAAGCAGGTAAAGTTAATGCCCGCAAGAACATTTGAATCAAGAACATCTATCATAGCATTCGAGCTCTCGAAGATATCCAGATACGAATTGACGATTTCTTTTTTGGCAAGGGCGATAATAACATCCATTTTTTCCTTACCATCAGCCTTTATTTCTTCTTTTCTCCTGTACATCTGAGAAATAACCACATCCCAGGTCATCTCTTTCAGATCAAAGGGGATGTATTCAGGTTGGCCGCCCCATCTCAGGGCCTGGCGCAAAGTCTGTTCGGTCATTATGGGCATGGAAATAGTTCTCAAATTATCTTCGCCCTTAGCAACGGCTACGACCACATTAACAGGCTTGATTTCTTTGAAAAGTTTCTGAACTATTTCCATCCTTTTGTTAATAACTGCTATAGGAGATAAAAGCTCTTTCGGAGAGAGATTATAATCTTCAACGAAGAACTTCTCTATCTTTACACCGTTGCCGGTTTTCTTTATCTGCACAACCTTTATCTGGCTGTTGCCTATGTCAATACCTATACTGGTGTTCTTAGCCAATTTTCTCCCCTTTCAGCGCAGAGTGGAATCACCACTTTAAAGCGCATGCGCCGGAACTTCAAGTATTTTAATTGGTGCTTGTTTGGTCCGGCATATAATTTATAAAAGGCACTATTTGTGAAACTGTCTTTTTCCTTATTTTCTCCGAAAGAGCTTCTCCGTATCTTCCACGGAGTTTATAAGTCAGTTCAACTTTTATAGAGCGCGCGGTTTTTAAGGCGGCATAATCGTACCCTGTAAGCTCTACGCCTTCCGCATCGTAAGGAGTAAATGTCAAAGTGTCAAGCAGAAACTCCCTCTTTTCTTCCTGCTCAAGCACTTCGGCAAACTCAGCTTCATAAACTATCTGTTTTCCTGTAGAAGGATCCCTCATATCATCAGGATACCCCAAAGGATTGTCATTGTCATTCGGCGCTTGAGAATGTCCGAATTTCAGCCACCATTCGTACAGGTCTTCTTTCTTCTCGAGAATACTGAAGGCAATCCCCTCGAAATCTTTCGAAACTTTTGTCTTGTAAGTTATGATGCAGCCCCGTATCCTTTTATCGCTGGAATACTGGTCTGTCTCCATAACTACTCTGTTGAATATTTCAAATTCGAATTCATCCCCGCCCGGGCTCAGCTGGTTGACCCTGGTAAGATACTTCAGGTCATTGGATATTTTCGCAAACATCGAACGCACATATGTCTGCTCCTGCAGAGCATCCACACCTTTCTCAAAGAAGGTCTGGGAAATAAAATACGCCATGTAAATAACTGCGAAAACCATGAAAGCAAGCCCCATGGCCAGCAATAATTCAATTAATGTAAAACCTTTCTCCTTCTTCACCTTAAGGCGATGCAACATCATGATCTCCGTTATGGCGCTAGCAGAGTCTCAAGCGTATATGATCCCGCCTTCATCTCGCCCTCAGGATCTGAGTACTTAACCGTGACCCAAAGATGCACAAGAACAGGTTCTACATCTTCAACCTGCCAGTCCATGGTTCTTGTAAAAGTTACCCGTGAATTACCTGCTTTCGCAAGTTCATTATCGGTGCTGTTCTGGGCATCTTCCTCTTTTATGGTGCTTCTTACCCCAAGATCAACAATGCCCTGCTGAACAAGTTCATAGGGCAGCATTTTGCCGTCCTTTATCAATTGTATATATATGTACCCCGCAGGGTCTTCGTTCAGACCGATAAAGAGAGGATTATCTATACTGGACGCTTTTTTCATCGTATTATTCGCCAGGCGTACAGCGTCATCCTCAATATCACCCAGGTTTATCACTCTGAACCCTTGAAAGAATACCTGAACAACAAAACCATAAATCAAAGCAATAAACGCCATGGCAATCAAAACTTCTATCAGAGATAATCCTCTCTGGCCTTTTACAAGATACTTTTTATGCATGGTTCTCCCTGAGAATGCTTATTCGGTTGTTGTGGTCTCCCCGCCGCTGCCCGCAGTCTGACCTGCCGACTTGAACGAATGCCTCTTGGAATTGATGGGCGGATCTATATCGTCGTCCGTTCCGGACTTTCCATCCGGGCCGCTGCTCCCAAGAAGGTAGTTGGTTGCCGTTTTTGAATCAGAACCGCCGCCGCCTGAACCTGAGCCGCTGTCATACCTGGGTTCATACCTGAATTCATGGTTCCAGGGATCTATATCAGAGTTATCCGAAAGGTACCCTTCGGTAATAAGTTCTTTCATCTTAGTGGGATAGTACTTATAATGGGTGTAGTACAACTCGAGCGCCGACTGCACGCCTCTTAAGGATGCCTGGCACGCTGACACTTCCGACTGCTGTCTGGTCATTAGCAGGTCAGGAATGACAATTGCGACAAGCAAACCAATAATCGCAATCACGATCATCAGTTCGATTAGGGTGAAACCAGCCTGTCTTTTCATTAGTGTTACCTCCTGATAAAGAATTTTTCCTTTTTATTATTTTCCACTTTGCATTTTGTTGTACATTTTAAAGATGGGCAGGTAAAGCGCCATAACAATGATGCCCACGATAACCGCCAGGCCCATGATCATTATGGGTTCAATTACTGAAATAAGCGTAGCGGTAGAGATCTCAACTTCTTCTTCATAGAAATCTGAGATCTGTTCAAGCACTTCCCCGAGCTTTCCGGTCTGTTCTCCGACGCTGACCATCTGCACCACCAGCGGAGGAAAAAAAGCGTTCTTCTTCAGTGTTTCCGCTATCTTCTCTCCCTCTTTTATCCTTTCTCTTGCCTCAATGATTGCTATTTCTATCGGCCTGCTGGAAACGGTCCTGGAGACAAGATCCATTGATTCAAGAATTGGCACGCCGTTTGAAACAAGTATACCGAGAGTCTGCGAGAATCTGGCAAAAATAACTTTCTGCAGATAAATACCTACAATAGGAAGCCTCAGAAGCCCTGAGTCAAACGCTATCCGGAATTTATCCTGCTTCATTGATTGCTGAAAAATATAGACAGCGGCAATTATAGCTGCTATCCAAATAAAAATGAACGGGAAGGCGAGAATGTACTTGCCAAATACTTCCCTGCTCAAAAAAATCATAGCTTTTGTGATGGCCGGCAATTGGCTGCCCATTTTTGAATACATCTGTTCAAACATCGGTATGACTTTCCACATAAGGAAGAACACAATCAGGAAGCCGACGCTTATAACAAGCGCAGGGTAGACCATAGCCGAGGTTATCTTTGATTTCAGTCTTGACGCCCGGTCAAGATATTTTGCAGTGCGCACAAGTATCTCGGGAAGCTTGCCAGAGGCTTCGCCTGCTTTTACCATACCGATAAAAAGATTGTTAAATATTTTCGGGTATTTTGACATTGCAGCGGAAAGCGGAGTGCCGGAAACTACATCTGACCGGATGGCTTTGATAATCGTCTGGAACTCGGGGTTCTGCGTCTGATTGACCATAACATCAAGACACTGCTCAAGGCTGATCCTTGCCTTGACAAGAGTGGAAAGCTGTCTGGAAAAAAGCAATACATCCTGCTGGGTTACTTTGTTCCCGCCGATGGCGCCGCCTTTTAAAAACTTGATAAACGGGATCTCTTTTTTAATTATGGTAACCATAAGCTTCTGTTTCTGAAGCTTCTGCGCGGCCAGCTCACGGCTCTCGGCTTCAATCAGCCCTTTGTACTCCTTACCGTCGCTGTCAACAGCAACATAATAAAAATTCGGCATCTAGCACCCCCCGCGGGAAATTAAAGCAATCACGATGTACCTGCGACCTTAATAATCTCGTCAAGAGTAGTAAGGCCTTTCTTGGCAAGAGCAATACCGCTGTCAAACAAAGTCATCATGCCGTTCTCTATAGCGGCTTTTTTAATATCATGAGGCTCGGCTTTCTGGGCAATAAGAGTCCTTATATCATTATTAAAGGTCATTGCCTCATAAATACCGATACGCCCTCTGTAGCCGGTATTGTAGCATATCTCACAGCCTTTTGTCTTAAAGAATTTCATTGGTTTCTTCTCCAAAACTTTCGCAAAGGTTGCAAGCTGCTGCTCAGCTGTCAGCTCAAAGGGAACGCGGCAGTGTTCGCAGGCTTTTCTCACAAGACGCTGGGCAAGGACCAATACAAGACAGGAGTTAATAAGGAAAGGTTCTATTCCCATATCCACAAGCCTTGTAACAGAACTCGGAGCGTCGTTAGTGTGAATAGTCGAGAAGACAAGATGTCCGGTAAGCGCCGCACGGACTGCTATATCTGCGGTTTCAAAATCACGCATTTCACCGAGCAGAATAATGTCGGGGTCATGCCTTAAGAAGGATTTGAGCGCCTTAGCGAAAGTCAGGCCTATGTCATCCTTGACTTCCAACTGTCCTATGCCGAAGAAGGAATACTCAATCGGGTCTTCAATGGTAAGAATATTATCCCCGGTGTCATAGATTCTGTTTAGCGCGGCATAAAGAGTCGTGGTTTTTCCTGAACCGGTCGGCCCGGAAATAAGAACCATTCCGTAGGGTTTATTTATAGCCTCATCAAATTTCTTAAGGTCGTCACCGTCCATTCCGAGTTTTTGCAGATCAAGCACGGTAGCGCCCCGGTCAAGAATCCTCATGACACAGCGTTCGCCAAACTGGTTTGGTATTATGGATACACGGAAGTCAATATCCCTGCCTGACACTTTCTTGCTGATACGCCCGTCCTGCGGCAGTCTGGTCTCCGCGATATCAAGCCTGCCCATAATCTTGATACGCGAAATTATTGCGTTGTAAAGCGCAAAGGGCGGAGCAGGAACTTCCCTCAGAACTCCGTCCTTCCTGTATCTTATCCTCATGGTTTTTTCAAACGGCTCAATGTGTATATCTGTGGCGCGTTCTCTTACCGCATTTACTATTATCAGGTCAACTATCTTTATAATAGGAGCGTCATCGGAAATCTCCTGCGAGCCTTCTTCTTCTGTAGCAGCTTCTGAGCCAAGGAGTTTGTCGTCTATCTCCTTCACCATATCTCTCATTTCATCTGTAAGGCCGTAGCACTTGCTTATTGATTTATTGAGGGCTTTTTCCGAGGCAAGCATCGGGTGAATATCTTTGTGTATGAGAAATTTAACATCGTTTATTACCCTGTAATCCAGCGGGTCGACCATCGCGAGGGAAACGACATTGTCCTGCATCGCATAGGGAAGCACTTTATAGCGCCTGCAAATATCTTCCGGTATCAGTTTTATCATCTCCGGAGAGACCGCGGCTTCGTTGAGGTTTACGGTAGGAACATCAAGTTGTTTTCCAAGAGTGCCAAGAAGTTTGTCTTCCGTTATATAACCCAGGTCAATCAGAGCATGACCGAGTCTCTTACCCGTAGTTTTCTGCTCGGCAAGAGCTTTTTCAAGCTGCACGGGAGTTATTAACTTCGCCTGCATCAACATTTCGCCTAAAGGAAGTTTGGTCAAAGCTCCTCCGTTTCGTGTTGCGCTTTCTTAGACTGCTATCTGCCGCCATATCTTAAAAAAAAAAAACGCTAAAACTACCGTAATTCGGCAGCCCAGCGGTCCATTAGATTGCAACAAAATATAAAGTTATCGGTACGCCCGGCAATCTACCGTTAAATAGACCCGCAGCTTTGCGCCCCCGGATCACTCCGGGTTTGCCTTTTCGGATGTTTCTAATTATATTATATTTTGCAGGAATAAGTCAACTACAATCAGCAGCACTCAAGAGATAAAACAACTAAATTTTACAGGCCCTTTCTTCCAGTTCTTTTGCAATAGCGGCAGAGCCTTTCTTCAATATGTTGAAATACCTGCAAATTTTTCCGTCTACAAGCTCGACTATAAGGTCTGCCTTAAGCGCCACTTCACGGTCGTGTGTAACCATTACCAGCGTGGTGTTATTCTCGGCGTTTATCTCTTTCATGAGTTGCAGGACTTTTTCTCCGGTCTCGGTGTCAAGATTTCCAGTAGGCTCGTCCGCAAAGATTATTTTTGGCTTATTTACAAGGGCTCTGGCAATGGAAACCCGCTGCTGCTGTCCTCCTGATATCTGTTCGGGGTACTTATCTTTAATTCCAAGGATTCCGATTCTATCCATGAGTTTCAGAGTGCGGGATTCAAGATCATAACCGGGTTTGCCGGCCCTTATCCAGCTCGGCATAAGTATATTTTCAAGACAGGTGAATTCAGGCAGAAGGTAGTGGAATTGAAAAACAAAACCTATGCAGCTGTTCCTGAAAGCCGCCAGGGAGTTAAGCTCCTGGCCCGCATAATCCCTGCCTTCTATAATAATACTCCCTGAGGTTGGCGACTCCAAAAGCCCGAGGCAGTTCAAGAGCGTGCTCTTACCCGAGCCGGAAGGCCCGATAAGAGCCGTGAAACTGTTCCTTGCAATATCAAGATCCAAGCCAAACAGCACCGGCGTTTCAAGCGCGCCGTTAACATAGGTTTTCTTCAGTGCCTTTACCGAAATAATTGTATCAGCCATTTCTTATCACCTCTATCGGGGATAAACCCGCCGCGCTTCTCGCCGGAATAGTCGAAGCAATAGTGGAAGCCAGCACGGCAAAAAATACCGGAGTGAGGAGCATTCCTGCGGAGAAATCAAAGCCAAAGTTAATATTCGGCAGGCTCATAAACATAACACCGAGAGCAAGCCCTCCCAGTATCCCCAGAAAGGAGCCTATGAGCCCGAGAATAAACCCCTGAAATATAAATATTTTGGCCGCGCTTTTGTTTGTCGTTCCCATGGCCTTGAGTATCCCAAGCTGGCGCTGTTTCTGCACTGCGGCAATGCCAAGCACGCTGGCAATTCCGAGAGAGATGCTTAGTATCACAAAGAATTGGATGGTGTTTGACGAGGAACTTTGAGAGCTGAGCGCCTGCAGGAGTTCCCGGTTTTTTTCCTGCCAGGATACAAATTTTACCCTGTCAAGCCCTCTCGCATGTCTTCTGGCTGTTTTTTCCGCCGAAAAGACATTCTTCACTTGCATCTCTATAGCGGAAACACCGTTTATTCCCAGAAAACTTCTGGCCCGGTCAAGAGAGAGGAATACCAACTCATCCCCGGCCGCGCTTCCCAGGTCAAAGACCCCCCCCACCCGCACAAAAATCTGCTCGCCCCTGTTGTTCCTCAAGAAAATCTTGTCTCCGGAAGACAGAGCAAGTTTGTCGGCAAGTTTTTTTCCGAAAAGCGCTGTATCTCCTGCGAGCTCAGAAGTCCCTTCTTTAATGCTGTTCTTTACTTTATAAAGCTGCAGCCCTTCGGCGGTTACGCCTTTTAGAACCACGGGAACTGTTATTCCGCCCCTCTCAATAAAACCGGGACCGCTCGCTACCGGAGCGACCAGGCTTATCAACGGATCGGCTTTCAAGTCAATTGCGTATTGCTGCCATGCTATAATCTCCGACTTTTCGGAGTAGAGGGGTTTCCTGCTATCCTTGTTTACTCCGGGAGAAAGCTGTTCCGGAGTAGAGTCAGCCGGGAGTACGCTGATGTGAGGAGCCGCGCCAACCGTCTTGTCAATAAGGCTTATCTGCAGGCCGCTGATTAGCGAAGCAAGAAAGAATTGTACGGCAACGCCCATCGCAATGCCGAGTATTATAAGCAGGGTCTGCGCCCGCCCTTTTTTAAGGAAACGGACCGCTATCATCAATTCATAATTATTTTTCGCCATAACTCCATCCAAAAAAACTCAGAATTCAAGCTCTTCTAATTTTTGTTTTTTGTTTTTCTATTTTTCTGTTTTTCTATTTTTCTTTATTTCAGTTTCTCTTTTTTGTTTTTGTTTTTCTCTATTTCTATTTTTCTTTTTGCTTTTCTTTTATATTTTTGTTTTTCTGTTTTTCTCTATTTCTATTTTTCTCTTTTTGTCTGTTTGTTTTTCTATTTTTTTAGTTTGTTTCTATTTTGTTGTTATTATAGTTCCTTCCTTAACATCCTTCAAAATAATCCACTTCTCGCCGACTTGAGAGCACTCAGCTTTTACCCTGCTTGCGGAATTGCCTTCCTTAACATAGATGAAGGACTCGCCTTTATCCTTGATCACGAATCTTGATGGGACCGCCAGAACATTCTTGTAGGTTTTTGCCTGCAGTTCGGCGCTCCCTGTCATGCCGTATTTGATGAAAGATTTATTCTCCTTAATCTTCAGCTTAAGGTTGCAGGTTCCCTTCCCCAGGTCAATGCTCGCGCAGACAAAAACCACCTCCGCTTTTACTTTCTCTGCGGGATACGCGTCAAAGGCAATGAGGGCGGGAATCCCCAACGCCACAAAAGGAAGTTCTTTCTGGTCAACATTAGTTTCAAGCACCCAGTCCATTTTCTCTATGATGGTAAGTATTACCGCTTCCGGTCTTATGTTTTCTCCGGCTTTTATGTTTATTTTTGTTATCACTCCGTCGTACGGCGCTTTAATGGACTTATCAGCCGCGTTTTTACGGTCCAACTCCACCTGCGCGGAAAGCCCGGAAAGCTGGTTTTTCAGCGAGGCCGCATCCCCGGATTTTCCAAAAGAATCAAGCTGGATTTTTGTCTGCTTGACCTTTAAGCCGGCTTTCATAAAACGGTTCTCCGCCTGCTCATACTCTGATTTTGTAATTGCTTCTGACTTAACGAGCTCCTGTGAACGGTCGAACGCTTTCTTTGCTTCGCCGAAATTGAGTTCGTCTTCTTTGAGCTGTCCCTTAAGGCGGGGCAGAATATCCTCGTCGGCGTTTTGAAGTTTGAGCCTTGCGTTTTCAAGGTTGGCAGAACTGATAAGCAGGTTTTGCTGTTCTTTGAAATCATCCAGCTGTACAAGCAGAGAACCCTTCTTAACCGCTTCGCCTTCACGGACATTAACCTTTTTGATATCTCCGCTCTGCAGAGCTTTAATGTCATAAGGCTCCGGGTTGCTTACCGTGCAGTTGGCAAGTATGGTGTAGTCAATATCAATCGGTTTAACGGTGTACTCGTCAGTCTTCTTTCCGCACCCCGAAAACAGAATTGCGAGACCCAAGCTAAAAAATATTGCTGTTTTTGCCTGCATTAAAACCTCCGCTTGTTAATAAAGATATTTTTAACCAGAGAAAACGAATTTACCCCTGCTACTTATTCTTTTCCAGCAAGAGGTTGACTTCCGAAGCTGCTTCATCCAGAGCTTCCTTCGGCGTTGCTTTTTCAAGCAGTGCTTTCTCAACAGCAGAGCCGATCTTGTCGCGTACCGCCTGCCAGTTTTTATTCCTGGGGTCCGTAACCGCCCGGTCCAGCTGTCTAACACCTACCATTACAAGCGGGTTCTCGTTGATATATTTCCTGAAGACCGCCGTCTCACGGGCAGACCGTCTAACCGGCAGATAATTGGTTCCAGCAGCCCACTTTGAGGTACCTTCCGCGCTCGAGATATATTTTATAAAAGACCAGCAGAGTTTTTGTTTCTCCGGAGTCATGCTATCCTTCTTGAAAACAGCCAAATTGGTACCTGCTATCGGGGCCGTTTGCGTCCTCCAACCGGGCAGAGGCGCTACGCCTATCTTGAAAGTAAGGAGTTCCTGCATCTCGGCCAGGCGGGGAGTTGTCGCAAAGAAGGAAGCCACGCGCCCCGCGGCAAAATCATTATCTAAATATTCTTTTGTTACAAAAGCGGTTCCGTCCTTGTGCATATCGCAGAGCAGCTGCAGGGCTTCCACTCCGGCCGTGTCGTTGAAGAGGGCTTTCGTTTCTTTTTCATCAAAAAACTTTCCCTTGTTAAGATAAAAAAGCACCGCAAAAACATCTATATTAATGCGGAACCCGAAACCGTACCTGATAGTTTTTCCTTCGCTGTCCTTCTTGGTCAAAGACCTGGCCACACTCCTGAATTCTTCCATATTGTAAGGAGGGTTCAATCCGGCTTTTTTGAAAATAGTGGTGTTGTAATACATCACATAAATACTTTTATTGAAGGGGAAGGTCCAGAGTACTTTATCGTAAGAGTTATTCCTGACAAAAATCGGAAAGAGGTCATTCAGGTCGTCGCCTGAGAGAGCAGTATCTGCTTTCATCAGATCTGCTATTGGGATTATAACTCCGGCATCTTTGAAACGCGTGGTCCAGTTCTCGTAAACCTGGGAGATATCCGGCGGATTGCCTGAACCCGCGGCAGCCAGAAGTTTCTGGTTCAGGATATCATAATTCCCCACATACTCAGCCCTTATCTTCACTCCCGGATGTTTTGCCTCAAAATCTTTTATGAGAGCTTTTAGGGTTTTGTCCTTGGGGTCGCTCATCGCATGCCAGAAAACAACGGTATTTTTCCCCGTGAATTGAGAACAACCCGAGAGCATAAAAATACATAAAAATGCGGCAAAAAGGTATTTCATCTTTCCTCCATTGCGTTAGATACTCGTTATATATGCCGAATTTTGATATAAGTCTTAGGTGTTTAATCATAACTTAAAAAGCAAGAAAAGACAAGGGGCTTTGGGAAGGTTCTGTCTGCCTGCAAAAAAGGTTTAACTGAAAGGATTTCCCGGCACTATTAAGCGTAAACTTAAAGAATTCATCAATACTGAAGGCGCATAAAAGCGCTTACCCGTTAATCCCGCTCGTGGCTATTCCTTCCACAAACTGTTTCTGGGCAAAGAAATAGGTAAGCACTATCGGTATGGTAGAAAGCACCGCTGCCGCCATCATCAGGTGGTAGCGCGAAGCGTATTCAGTAGTAAAGTAAGCAAGCCCTACGGGTACGGTCCTCATAGATTCGCTATCGGTCATAATCAGCGGCCACAAGAAAGAATTCCAGCTCGCTATCAGCGAGAACAGCCCGACGCTAATGAAAACGGGTTTTGCAATCGGAAAAACTATCTGCCAGAGCATCTGCCAGTGGTTGCAGCCGTCTATCTGCGCGGACTCAAAAAGCTCTTTGGGCAGGGACATAACAAACTGCCTCATAAGAAAAATACCGAAAACCGAGGCCGCCCAGGGGATTACAAGCGCGAAGTAAGTATTATAAATTCCCAGGTACTTTAAAAGAAGATAATTAGGTATGAGTATTACTTCCATCGGGATCATCATTGTTCCGAGAAAGAGCAGGAAAAGCTGGTCCTTGAATTTAAAGTCAAGACGGGCAAAGGCATAGCCCGCCATAGCAGAGGTCAGCACCTGGAGCACGGTGTTTGCTATGGCTATAATAAAACTGTTTAGAAAATAAAGCGCAAAGGGCGCAGTCCTGAGAGCGTCCGCATAGTTCTTGAAGTTTAGGGTTGACGGGAACCACTTCGGGGGAAGTTGAAGTATCTCGGACGGCAGTTTGAAGGAAGTCGTAACCATCCAATAGAAAGGCAGCAGCATGAATATCGCCCCAAGCCCGAGGACTAGGTAGACTATAACTTTCTTCATAGTATTTCTATCCTTTAAGTTTCTCATTCATTCCTTTTTTTTATTTTTATTTTTCTGTATTTTTATTTTTGCTTTTCAGCGCCCAACCCTCTTCCCCTTAAATCAGCCTATCACCAAAACATTATCCCTTGTGTTTCTTCCCGCCTTCCCTCACAAGCTCAACCCACTGCCTGAAACGGTCTGGTTCGTTCCGGAGCGTATAGATATCGCGGAGCATAAATTCAAGCCTGGCTCCTTCTGCGCAGTTTACAGTATGCTCAATGGATTTTCTGACTCCGCCGTTCTCATTAAACTCCTTTGTCATAAAGAGCGGAGGAGGCATCTTTCGGGAATAGACCACCTTCCTCTCCCTGCAGTTCTTTCCCATAATATCTTCTTTCGCCCAGGGAGAAATAGAAACGCGCTGTAAATTTTTCAAAGTGGAGATATATTTCCAAACAGGATCAGTCGGCTCACAGCAGCCGTAGTAAACCCGTCCGAACATCTCTGCCAGTTCTTTTATGTAGGGAAAAACAAACTCTCCGAAATGGTCCGGGCTGATACTCACCGACTCCTGAGATTCGCAGTAGTACCAAAGGTCTTTAGCCCTCACCCTCCCCTTGAAATCAGGGGCAGGCAGCAAGCGGGAGCTCCCCATGCACCCGGAACCTATATAATCAGCCTCGTTGTTAAGGCTTAAAAGATTATTTTCCTCCATGAACTTAAGACGAAGCAGGTGGTCTTCTTTAATAAATCTCATCAGCCTGTGAAGTCCTTCGGGATTATCGTAAATAAGCATCATAAAACCGTCAAGCCCGACAAAATCAAAGGCCGTACTGGTCACGGGAAAGTTCAATTGCCAGCCGCTGATTCTCCGCCTTATTTTTATTATGCCTTTGAAAACTTCTTCAAGGGCCTCCCGTTCCTGTTCCTCCTCTTCCCTGTTCCATACCGGCTCTCTGTGATGAATCAGTTTAAATTCCCCGTCGTCCAAAGTTTTCAACGCCGGCCGATAGTTAAAAGCCATAGCTTCCGCACCCGCGACATGATGGACGCCCGAAGGTATTCCAAAGTCGCCTATCCCGATGTGCGGGTAATATTCTATCCAGGGAACGACAAAATTATCATCTTTAAGCACCTCTATCTCATGTTTTCTGAACCGAATATTCCTTTCCAGGTCTCTTGCCCATTTGTTTTCACAGAGCAGTTCGCTGTCGTTTACGGTATGCTTCGTATCCGAGGTGTACCAGGTTTCGGCCCTAACCATTACGCGGGCTCCCGGAACGCTTTCATCGTGCTCCTGCCAGGCCTTGATTTTCTCTTTATTCTCCGGCATTTCAGAAGTTTTCACTTTCCAGGCGCCGAGTTCTCTGAGAGTTTTTTTATATTTTTCGCTTAAAATTATTTTACCCGTACGCCTCTCCTTAATTGTTTTTAGTTTTTAGTTTTCTATTTTTCTGGTTTTTTTTAGTTTTTAATTTCCATAATGTATTTTCTTGCCCCAGAACTTGTTCTGGAATATTGTCAGAATAAAGGTTATCAAAAAGACCACAAAAGAAATGGCGCTCGCGTAACCGAGCCTGTAGTTCTTGAAGGCCATCTCGTAGAGATAGAACACGATCACCGAGGTGCTTTTCAACGGCC